>CAZTCE010000033.1:0-8673 GCA_964612205.1 uncultured Eubacteriales bacterium
ATCTTTGGAACAGAAGAAATCATAAGATGAATATGGTCTTTATCGACTTCCATTTTTAATACTTCAAAATCATACTTCTTACTTATATCAAACATTACTTGTTTTATATGTTCTCCATGTCTGATAGGTAATTTCTTTCTATATTTGCAGGTAAAAATAATATGATATGTAAGTAGAAATTTACTATGATTCTGGGAATGATAATTTTATTTGGTTTGTTCTCTCCCATAATAGCTATTTTGTCGTATCCATCCACTACGCTAAAGACATAGTGGGATTAAACGACATTTTATCTAAAATTGGTCTGAGTCAATAATAGCATCAATGGCTTCTTGTTCAGTAGAATAAACTTCCTCCTCCAGGCTTCCATTGAACATAGATTGAACTGTGTACTGCTTGTAAGTAATATCTTGATAACGTTCAGTAGTGATCACTATGCGTGGGAATCTGACCACCCTTTCGTGACCAAGGGACTCTGCTTCTACTATAACAGGTAATGTGAAATCCATTATTTTTCCTCCAAATCAATGTCTGTTGCCACATTAACATCAATCCAATCAGTGGCACGAATCTGTCCTGATTTCACCAATTGCTCTCTAATCAGACGCTCAGCTTCTTCAGGAGAGGTTGCTTGAATCTCTAGCTTCTGAGGGATGGATACAAATACAGTGTAAATCACTTAGATCTCTCCTTTGGAGGATTGCAGATCTTAAATACTCCTCCTCTAGACCAGTCCCAGAGAACCTGAGCCGTAGGAATATTAGCTTTTGAAAGTTTCACAAAGAGCTTTTTCCATTTGATGAGATAATCTCTATGGTAGAATACAGATGCATTATTTCTATCATCTGATATGGGTGCGTACCCATCATGGGAATAATATGGAACTACTGCAGCATCATTTCTACCCAACTTCCACACATATTTATTCTTTACTGCTAATAACTGCCTTAAGGCATAGGTTAAGGTTTTATTTGGAGTTCCCTTGGGAATACTATCAACCTTACTTCCAAAGATATAATCCACCTGCCAATCTTCTAACTTAGTACCTAATACACTCTCTACTTGGGAAATTCTGCCTCTAAATAGTAATCTTCTAATTGTGCTCACGTAGCCACCTCTTGTTTGTTTACATCTAGTATACAGGATAAAAAGAGAAAAGTCAACTAGTTACAGTTGACTTTTCAGAAAAATTATAAAGGAGGAGGTTACTATGAGCACTCTGCATTCCTTAGCCCCTCAACTATTACTATTTAATATTATCTATAATAGGGGATCTAAGGGAGGGATAGTAGGCAGTCAGGAGTCACTTGCATTCCTCCTTCCTTTCTCCTATCCCTCATATTATAATACACTGCAAATTCCTGAATTTAACCTATTTAGAGAAAATTTTATAAAATAATTTTACCTATCAAATTAAAAGTGGAGGTATCTTTTCTGGCACCTCCATTTGTATTTACAGGAGAGAGCATTCTGCTCTAAATTTGATTAGTTTGGCTGCGTAGATATCCTTCTCATATTCCCAGATGATTGCACACTTCTCATCTAGCTGACCCCTCTCCTTTCTAGTCTTACCTAAGTTCATCAGCTTCTCAGCATGATTAAGTTCTTCCTTAGCTAAGCTTCTATAAATATCTAACTCATCTCCTGTGCTGTGAGATGCGCAGTGAATGTATTCCTCAGCAGTATCAAATTCCATTTGGATTTGATGTAGCAATTTTGTGATCATACTACTTGCTCCTTTATCATTGAATATAATTTATTAACATCGCTGCTGGTAAATTTTATTCCCATAACTTCCACACTTCCCTGCCTATTAATTGCTTCCAAAAGAGCTTGATATAAAGTATCTATATCCACTTCATCTCTCTCAGCAAGCTGCATTAATTTGGTAGTAGGACTATTCAGATAATTTTGAATGAGAGACTGGGACTTTCTTTTAATCACTCCCAGCTGAAATCCAAAAACCAATTGCTGGATAGAGGACATTCCAGAAGTCATGGGAGCTAATTCTTGATCTATAAATTTATTTACTGCAGCATAGATTTGTTGCTGTTTAACCATCTTATTACCTCCAAGAGGGAGGAGTGGCACCTAAGTACTCCACTCAGCTACCACCCCTCATTAAGAGACCTTAGTATCTAGTAATAATCAAATTACCAGTACCACTAGTAATAGCCACTCCAGTACTCTTGATCTGTACATATGCAGGCACACTATTTGGAAGTGTGTTGCAGTTATAGGGGATGTAGAAATCTACTGGAATAGAGATATTAACTGTTCCACCCTCAGTTGCAGTGATACTTGCTGTGTACTTCTCTGCATTATTAACCAATATCTCTAGGGTGATTAGTCCAGCAGCAGCTGCTACTAGAGAGGCATTGTAGTCCAACCTGTAAGTTCCACCCTTATGTATAACTAGGGTATCAGCATTAGAGGAAGTGATTGTAAATACCTCACATCCACTGCAGCTCTCTGCAGGATATTGAACTGAGGTTATTCCCAAGGGAAGAAATCCACCTACAGCAATTGCAGGAATGTTTAAGTTAGTTAATTGAAGAACTCTCATAATAGAATCCTCCTTAATTAGCTATTGCATCCGTTGCAGCATCCAAAATTACAGATTGAAGATTGAGGTACAGCTACTCTAGTAATCTGACTAACAGTCTCAGCAACTGCTCCTACCTGTCCACCAAGAGCAGTCAAGCCTTGATTTACAGTTGCATTTATAACTGCCTGATCTGTCCACTTATTATTCTGGTTCTCTCTCATTTCTTTAAGCTCACCATCAATATACTTGTAGAGCTCAAGACCTACATTATCTGCATACTTTTCACTTCTATATCTGGCGATTTCTGCGTCCTTATTCATGAGTTCCTTAAGAGTGTCTACATCATGCATGCAGGCACCTGTCATTTCGTATGAGGCAGCCACAGGCTTAGCCCCAGTAAGGATATTAGCACCAGTACCCAACGTCCCTGCCGTGCCAATAGAGCCTAAAACGGTCCCAATAATACCTAACGCAGTAGTTCCTTTTCCTGCCATGTATTCAGCCATAATTAATTACCTCGACAAAATTATATTCTATCCTCAGGTTGATTAAGACTTTGGCCGTACGCTCCGCCATCTACCTTAACCTAATTATAGTCTGAAAAAGAGTATAGAAAAAAGAGATCAGTTCTAAGCCATCTTTAGTAAGCATTAACTGATCTCTATCATTTGTATTTTTGTAGCAGCTTAGACAAGTAAGCTGCTATTTTGTCTTTAGTGCTTGAAGACAGGAGCTATTTTTTCCTTCTGTTCCCACCTTCACTAATTTTAGCAAGACTTTTATAAAAAACTTTTAGGAATTTACACTGCCTGTAGAAACTGGAACATCTCCTCTGCAGTATCCATTAGAGGATACCTCTCTTCTTGGGAGGCACAGCTGTTCTTGGCAAACTTTCCCTCTACTGTATCCACAAAGAATGTTGCTGAGGTTTGCTCCCCATCTAACCCATCATCCCCCATATAGAATCTATCCCATTCTTCTTCACTCAGTAGAGATCTAACTTCCAACTGCTTTAGAGCAAGATTATCAAAACTAATTACCTTAAACCATTCCTCATTTATCATTTGAGGAAGTAGATTCCTAGTAACTTCTTTCTTAGCCTCAATTAGGTCTGATTTTTCCTGATACAGAGATTTACCTCTTCTTACTTCCTTATATCCTAAAATTAATACCTTTAAGCCATTGCTTCTTAACTTTCTAAACTGCTCCTCTGTCACAATACCATTGATTACATGAATAACCGCAGTAGGAATTTGCTTCACTTTTTCTATAAATTCAGGAGTGGGATTGACCAGGGATATCCCTAATCCATAGATAAGTTTATTTTCACATAAATTCTTCACATATTCAAAACTCCTCTCAAAATGCACTTGGTTGACAGTCATATTAGCAATATGCTTTCTTTCGTGGCACTTATATAAGAATTTAAGTAAGTCAGGATGCTCTAGAGGATTACCCCCACCAATAGCCAACTCACAATAAGGATGTAATTTATCTAAAAATGAAGGGCTTAAAATATCTCCATGTTCACCATTAGGTGTAGAATTCTCGTGGCACATAGAACATCCCATGTCGCAGCAGTTAGTTATTTTAATATCCATGCTCTCCACCGTATTGGGTGCAAAAAAATCTAAATTGTTCTCTCTGATCTTAGTGCCATCCTCGAAAATGCTGACCGTGTAGTTGCCGTTTCTATAGCAGCCTAAAAGCTTATCAGTCATTTTTGGGATACCTCTAAAGTTAGTTTAGTTACATCCAATCCCCAATAGGGGCTAAAAATTGACTCATCAGATTTAATCCGATCTAATTTGAAAATATAAGATCTATACTGATCCTGCACTTCAAAATAAATCATCAAATCTTCGGACTCCCAGTTGGTCTCAATATATTCCTTGGTGACAAGCATCTCATTATATCTTCTGGTGGCAGTGCAGCGAGCAGAAATTCCATAGCCAATCAATAAGATGCCAAATATCAATGCAATAAGAACTGCAGGAACTAGGGAGGGGGTACCTCTTTTAATAGCAATTCCAAGGTCTATCCCAGCTACCAGCAGGCAGATACATCCTATAATAATAAGTGCCATTTTTACTCCTCCAGAGCTCCCATGGAATTCAACCAGTCCCCTCTAAATACTCTATCCAAAAAGGTTGAGGAAGAGATATCAGGAATTATTTTCTCTCTCACTAGGTAATCAATATACTCTTCCCAGGGAAGTTCTTCAAGCACCTGTTTATTAGATTTTTTCAGAGCTTTCGCAACAACCTCTACTGGATCCACCCCAGGATTCTTCTCAGCTTCTCTATAAAGACGAGTCAAGTTAATCATGGTAAATATACTCCTCCAATTGTTTGTGCCTCTATTATCCTACAAAACGATAAAAAAGACAACAAAAAAGAACTTCCTATAAAGAAAGTTCTTCTAAAAATTTAGTTGAGTTTTTGATTGATGGATATTTCATAGGCAACCTTTTGGAGAACCTCTCCTCCCTCCATTACCTTCTCGTACTGACGACTCTGTAATCTACCTTTAAGCCTCAGCTTGCTGCCCACCTCTAACTTGGCCAGGCGCCTACTCAGTCTTCCCCACCCTATGCACGGCAAGTAGTCAGATCTTCGCTGCGATCTATTTACTGCCAGTATTAGATCACAAATCTCTCTTCCCAGAGGAGTGATTCTGTAGGAGGGCTGCTTGCAGAGGAATCCTGTAAGTATAACTTCATTGATATCCTCGATATAATCCAAAACCTCTAATCCAAAGAAAATTATTAGCAGATGGTTTTGAGTTCCTTCTTTTTGCTGGTAGGTTCTAACCTGTCCAATTAGAGATACTTTATCTCCCCTTTGAGGTGGCGTGTCAAATAAATAGCTGGAAATGTTGACTCTCAACACATCTGCCACTCCACTAGATCTCCTCGATGCCAAATCGAAGGAATAAAACACCTCATCGTAATACTCAAAGGAGGTTGGATTGGAAACAACCTCTCCTGCTAATTGTGCCACATTTGGTAATTCCATAAAAATCTCCTGTGCATACTTTTACAAGCAGCATTCTACAAGGGGGAAGAAACTTCCTCCTCCCCTAATCTGGGCGCATCTTCTGGCACCTCAGGATTTAAGGTTTCATGTAAAATTCTAACATCTGCCCTGTGGATAGATTCTTATGGTTTGCACAATATTTATTTTAGGTTAGAAAGTTGCAGGATTAGTATACTCCTAAGATGTCTAAATTACATCTAATCACCAAAAGGAAGCCCCTTTGGTGCCTTCACAGGAACATACACCAAAGAGGCTTTTAGTTTGCATTATTCACTTTTAGAAAATACCACCCTGATTTGATTCCAGAGATTTACAATCCATGCAGCAATCCTCTTGAAGATGTTATCCTTCTTAGGATTAGGAGTAGCAGGAGCAGCAGTTATTCCCCACCATTCGTTTACAGGGTAGTCGTAGGGAAGATAATAGAAACCCCCATCTCCACTTGATTTACCCCAACTATTTTGCAGTATCCAACCTTCCTTGTTCCAGCCTACACAGCACATCGCATGTCCGCCTCTCTTGGTGTCATCCTTCGTGGGGAGAGGAATGTGAGTACTGAAACTACTGTACACAGTAACTCCAAGGACCACTGAACCTTGAGCCATCAAAGCCCTCTTGATCTCAGCTTCTGTGTAGAGTCTGAAGTAGTTGACTATTGCCTGAGGGGCTGCTTCTTGAGCATATCTCTCTGCATCTTGCTCAATCTTAGCCTTCATCTGGGAGTAGCTACCTCTCCAAGGAAAGGTTTGATTGAAGCAGTCCCCATCATGGTTAAGGTGCTTCAAGGCTTGCCTCATATACATTCCCTCACCTTGATGGTCTGTACTGCTTCGATTGCCGTAGATATAACCTCTTGAGAGATCGTTGTACTTACCATCTACTTTATATTGGCCATAAGCTGTTGCCACTGCTAATGAATGTGCTACACAATCGGAGTTAACTCCCTGATCTAGAACTGGGATGCTTCCCTCTGTTCTATATTCCTCAGGAAAGGAGTCCTGAGCCATCAGGCAGACTGTCTCAGCAGTGTAATCTCTATCGTCAGGGGGAGATGGTATATAACCATCAAATTTAATATCATTCAAATTTGTTTTCTTTGCCAATTTTCTATTCTCCTATATGAGGTTCCATATGTAAATTTAGCCTAAGGGCCAGAGATCTCCTCCAACCCTCTATGTAGCATCTTAATCTCTTCCCATAATCAGATAGGTGTCTCCAAAGAGAAAATCCTCAAGAGATATATTATGATCCTCCAGAAGTTCATTAATACTGAAATATGAGGTCAGAGTTTGGTGATCAATTATCCCCGTAACACGATCTACCTTCAATCCCTGGCATTTAGGCTCGTGTTTGCAGAGAAGACCTGCAATCTCCCTATATACAGGTAAGTTATATAAGCACTCCTCGAATTCCTCTAACTCCTCAGAAGGAATCAAATCTCCTGGGTAGAAGAACCACCCAGCTTTATGTAACTCAAACTGTAGGCAGAAGGCTATCTTCTCCTTAAGGTCAGTGCAAATTGGATCTTCGTACCCATCAAACTCTCTAAATTGAATGTGAAGCCTGTCATCAGAGGCCAGAGAGATTCTGCGGTACCATTCACTCCATTTTTTAGTGCTTACAGCAATTGCGTGAGTGGAGCTTGAATTGGTTTCAAAGCATCCTCGTCTAATACTCCTCATTCATCCTCCTTTACATCAAGGTGTAAATATCGCAAGCATTACTACCGACTTAGTCATTCACGTAAATCACTTCGCTCCCCCAAGGCAAATACCTTCTTGCCCATTCTTTGTGATTAATATGAACTAATTTTACTATCTTTGTGTCCTTATATTTAGATAGAAATTCTGCTGTAAGCTTCCAATCTTCCTCTGTGGCCATATCCATCTCATAGACCCAAATAAAATCTACATTCTTGATATCTTCTTCCACTGTGTCAAGATATGTCTTATTAAAATCCCCAATAGATATGTTTTGAGCATCCTCAACCCATAAAGAGCAGTAATTCTCTGTCCAATATTCAAGTCCGCTAGAAATATCTTCAATATTATCGGTGTTGATCATATTGTTTTTAAACATATCTGCGAATACCTGATATTCATCTCCATCAATCTGTAGAGTATATTTAGGATTGAATATGAAATCTTCTAAAGAGATGTTTTTTCTCCTTAAGAAATCAATAGGAAATTCACCACTGTCGTTATTGTAGGTGGTGTATGCATATTTCTTATCCTCAGTCCAATCCAGATAGTGCCATTGAATTCTCTTGCAGCCAGGAACATGAGCTTTTATAATAGTTTCTAACTGCTTTTTAATTTCCTTATTTCTCCATTTACCATCTCTGTAGTAGTAGCCTGCCAAATATCTTAGTTTATCAATAGGATCCTTTAGGATTCTAAATGGATATCTTTCATATGTAGCTTCTTCAACATCACTTTTATATTTGAATAATTCAAACACCCCACCACTACACTCACCTAATTTTAACTGGTAATTGTCGTAAGGTTCAGTCTTCTTCCAAATTGCCAGCGAGTGCATTGAGCTACTATTCGTTTCAAAACATCCCTTGCGAATGGATTTCATTTTACACCTCCAGTTGAGATATCTCTTTCTATAAAAAGACATCCTCCTTTAATTCCCTGTCCTTATTATACAGGATTTCGAGGAGGATGTCAACTAATTAGTGAGAAAAAACTTAGAATATCTGTGTTGTGAGGTTTACACTTATTCCATTGACCTCCATTGCTGATGCAGTTATCTGGTGAGTAGTATCTGTCCCTACTGCTGCTATAATAACCTTCTTGGAAGATGCTGCTCATACTAGGCCTATAGGAACAGTGGTACTGCCATAAAAGGATGCTGCCGTGCAGTGGAACAATTATGTAAGGCTCATCTGGATTGTAGACTCTAAATCAATTAGAGGATTTAGAGGCCTTTCTATCCCACTCTCCAAAAGTCATTAAACTTTTAAATCTCTCCTCTCCAAAAAGTTTTTTATATTTAAGAGTAGACTTCTCGCTCAGTTGAGTGCAGGCAAGCATGTGGTAATTTACATAGAAGAGAATTTCAAGAAAGGTTCCAATGTCC
>CAZTCE010000034.1:0-8593 GCA_964612205.1 uncultured Eubacteriales bacterium
ATATATAGTTACAAGAGATTAAATTGAAGGGGAGTAATTTTTATGAGAATAATGATGCTTTCGTGGGAATATCCACCAAGAATAGTTGGAGGTATTGCCAGAGTAGTTCATGATTTATCACATAACTTTGCAAAGCAAGGTCATGAAGTTCATGTAATAACATATCAAGAAGGAGAAACAAAAGAATTTGAAAAAGATGGAGATGTTTTTGTACATCGTGTTGCTAATTATCCAATAAATGCAAATAACTTAATTGATTGGGTTATGCAACTTAATTTTTGTATGTTAGAAAAAGCATCGGCAGTAATAAAACAATATGGAAAATTCGATATTGTTCATGCACACGATTGGCTTGTTGCATATTGTGCTAGAGCAATTAAAAAATCATATAACGTTCCTTTGGTTGCAACAATTCACGCAACTGAAAGTGGAAGAAATAAAGGCATTCACAACAAATCACAAGGCTATGTTAATGATGTTGAATGGCTATTAACCTATGAAGCTAGCGATGTAATATGCAATAGCTACTACATGAAAAATGAAATTAAAAATCTATTTGGAAAACCAGAAGAAAATATTTTTGTTGTTCCAAATGGAATTAACGTAAATAAATTTGATAATCAAGAAAGAGATTGGGAGTTCAGAAGAAACTATGCAGCTGATAATGAAAAAATAATTTTCTTTGCCGGAAGAATTGTAAACGAAAAAGGAATTCAAATTTTACTTCAAGCTGCACCTAAAATTTTAGCAAATTACGCAAATGTTAAATTTGTAATCGCAGGACGTGGCCCATGTATGGATGAGCTAAAAGGCTTGGCAGATTATTTAGGAATATCTAATAAAGTTTATTTTACAGGCTATTTAAACGATGCACAAATCACAAAAATGTATAAAGCAATAGATATAGCAACCTTCCCAAGTTTATATGAACCATTTGGAATTGTTGCGTTAGAAGGAATGCTTGCAGGAGCAACAACAGTTGTTTCAGATGCTGGTGGATTAAATGAAATCATTTCACATGGAATTGATGGAATGAAATCTTATGCTGGAAATCCTAATTCACTTGCAGATTCAATTTTAGAAGCATTATACAATGAATCACTTTGCAAATCTATTGCAAAAAATGCTAGAGAAAAAGTAATTCGTGAATTCAATTGGGACACAATTGGAAAGAAAACAATGAGCGTTTATAAAACTGCTATCAAAGCACATAAAGCAGCTAAGAATGCAGTAAATTTAGAAAAGCTTGCTGAAAGAGAAAGTGAAGGAACAGCAACAATGGTTGATGGAAAAGACACTACAATTACAACTTATACAACCGACACAGAAATAAATATTTTGCAAAATCCATTGAAGAAAAAAATTAGAGCAACAACATAAAATATGTGATTATAACAAAACCACGGAAGTTAAAATTAAATTTCCGTGGTTTTCTAATATAATTCATAATATAAATTTGATACAAATATGAATAATTTCCGAATTGCCTCATATAGATTAACTAAAGTGATGTGTACAAACACATAAGAAGCGAGGAGGAGGATTTGTAATGGAGAATTACAATATATATCAAAACATTAGCGAAAGAACAAATGGTGATATATACATTGGAGTTGTTGGTCCAGTCAGAACAGGAAAATCTACTTTTATAAAAAACTTTATGGAGCTTGCGGTTTTGCCAAACATAAGAGATGAAAACAAAAGACAGCGAGCAAATGATGAATTACCACAAAGTTCAAATGGCAGAACAATCATGACAACAGAGCCTAAATTTATTCCAAATGAAGCTGTTGAAGTAAATGTTGATAATGTTAAATTTAATACTAGAATGGTTGATTGCGTTGGATATTTAATTAAAAATGCGGTTGGACACATGGAAGGCGATGTTCCAAGAATGGTGAGAACTCCTTGGTTTGAAAATGAAGTTCCTTTTGAGGAGGCTGCTGAAATTGGAACTAAAAAAGTAATAGATGAACATTCAACTATTGGAATTTTAGTAACCACAGATGGAACTGTTACAGGTATCGAAAGGGAAGACTATGTATCTGCAGAAGAACGTGTAGTTAACGAACTAAAAAATCAAAAGAAACCGTTTATTATAATTTTGAATACAATGAATCCAAATGATAATGATGCAATGACAATGTCACAAAATCTGCAAAATAAATATGATGCACCTGTGCTTCCAATTAATTGCGCAATGCTAAATGAAAATGATATAAATAACATATTAGAAAGAATACTTTATGAATTTCCAATAAACGAAGTGGATGTGTCACTACCTAAATGGATAGACTCTTTAGATAATACTCACTGGCTGAAAAAGAGCGTTTTAGATATGGTTAAAGATAGTTCTAATGATATGAAAAATTTAAGGCAAGTTAATTCTTTAACGAATGACTTAAATAAAAATGAAGTTGTGAAAAATGCAATTGTTGATCAAATAAATTTGAATAACGGTGTGGTGAATATAAATGTTGAAATGGATAACAATTTGTTCTACAAAGTATTAAGTGAGATGTCTGGAATTAATGTGACTGAAGAGGGAGATTTATTTCAAATTGTAACGTCTATGGCAAGAAGTAAAAAGTCATATGATAAAATTGAGCAGGCTTTAAATGACGTTAAAAGAAAAGGTTATGGCATTGTAAATCCAGACATGGAAGATTTGACTTTGGAAGAACCTGAAATAGTAAAGCAAGGGACTAAGTTTGGAGTTAAATTAAAAGCGAAAGCTCCAAGTTTGCATATTATAAAAGCAGAGATTTCAACAGAGGTTTCGCCAATTGTTGGTAGTGAAAAACAATCAGAAGAATTAGTTAATTATATGCTAAAAGAATTTGAAGATGATCCGAAGAAAATTTGGCAATCAAATATTTTTGGAAAATCTCTTCACGAACTTGTTAATGAGGGTTTGCAAACAAAACTTTATAAGATGCCTGAAGATGCACAATGTAAATTTCAAGAAACTCTTGAGAAAATTATAAATGAAGGTAGTGGCGGACTAATTTGTATAATCTTATAAATAAAAATATGACGTGATATAAATGTTTCACGTCATATTTTATTACTTATGATTTCGAAGTTAGAATGGACACATTTCTTGACAGGTAAATACTTAAATTGTAAAATAATAAAGATGATGGTGTTAGTTATTTTTTGTGGTACATGGAGGCGAAAATGGTTAGTTCAATTGAAGATCTTGTTGATTTACATGAATCAAATGGGAATATAGAAGATGCATATATAAAGTTACATTTTGATAATAAAATAATGATGTTTAATAAGTTTACTCTTAGAGTTAGGCGTGGAAATGCACCGAAAAATGAAATCAAAGAGTGGAATACTGATATTTATAGTGTTGTAAAGAAAAATAGAAATTTAACTAGAGAAGTTAAAGAGTTCATTTCTCTTTTTGAGTTGTTAGAAAAATTGAAAATTAAATCTGGTTATATTGAAAAATCTGAGACACCTGATTTTATACTTACTAGGAATGACAAAATGATTGGTATTGAGATAACGAAAATATATATCGGGAACGACTGGGTTGCCGATAAATTAAGCGAGGAAATAAAAGAGTTTAGATTAAGGCAGAAAGATGTTGAAGGCTATATGGAGTATAAAAAATACAAAGATAGAGTTATTACTTATAAAGTTCGCGGTGGCCTTGCGATTATGCCTCAAACAAAAAATATTTCAACACAGGAATATATTGTTGAATTGAAAAATAAAATTTTTACAAAGGTTAGAAAGTTAATTGATGATTACGATAAGTTTGAAACAAATATAATATTTGTTGAAGTGGTTTCTTCTAAGCTATTAAAAGATAAATTAGATTTTAACCAAATGTGTGAAGAATTAAATTATTTTGTAACATGTATGGAGGGTAATTTTAGCGGAAGTGTTGCAAAAGTAATTTTGAAAATAGGTAAAAAATTTGTTGAGTTCAATTTGTCAGAAAAAAATTATAAATTATTGTAAAGGAGATATATGATGCGTAGATTTAAGCATTATGATGTATTAAAAAGCAATAAAATTAATTATCAAGAATTATCTGCTGATATGCAGTGTGAAGTTGCAATTTTAGGCGGATTAGATATTTTTACCGATGCGCATGTTCAAGGTGTGACCAACACAACAACTAAAATTTGCGAGCAAATGGGTATGGATTATCAGACGCTGCGTCATTGCGTTATATGTGCGTATTTGCATGATGTTGGCAAAATAATGATACCAAACGAAATACTCCAAAAGAATGGCAAACTGACAGATGAAGAATATGGAATTATGAAGACTCATACAACGCATGGTTATGATATTTGCATGAAGTATAATGAACTTAGAAAATATGCAAATATTGTTAGAGCACATCATGAAAGTTTTGATGGAACCGGCTATCCTGATGGTCTTGTTGGCAGGCAAATTCCGTTTGAAGCTTCGCTTGTTAAAGTTGCTGATGTGTATGATGCGTTGACCAGAAAAAGACAATATAAAGAAGGCTTTTTGCAAAGCGATGCTTTTAAGATAATGATTGAAGACGTTAGACGTAATAGAATGAGCGGAAGAATTTTGATACATCTAATTAATTATTGCATTGCATCTTTAGAAGAAAAAATTTATGTTTCAAAAGAAAACGTTTCTCAATATGAGAATAATCTGCAAATACTTCATGATATTGAAAAAATATATAAAGAGATTTACGATAGGGGATATAGCCCAAGATTAGAAAAGAAGCTTAAAAAGTATGAGCTTGCACCCGGATATGATATGAGTGCTAATGCTAATTTATTAGTTGTAAAGCAAAAAGCTTTGGAAAAAGAAAAAGAAAATCTAAAATTATTAATCGATGAAAGAAAAAAATTATATAAGCAGTTTGATGAGGTAAACGGACTATCTAAAAAGGAAAATTGGTATCCTGACGAAAAATATTATTAAACAGTTTTTTGACGAAATTAATTGACAAAGTTCGTGAAATATAGGATAATGAGAGAGGTTTTAAAAATCACTTTTAGAACTAATTTTAGCAGAAAAATGAAAGGATTGATTTTATTATGGCAAATAATGGTGAACAAAATTTAGAAGAGTTATATGAAAACTCACTTAAAAGATTAGAGGAAGGAACAGTTGTTGAAGGTACTATCGTAGATATCGTTGGAGATGATATTTTCGTAGATTTAGGATATAAAGCAGATGGAATTATTCCAAGAGACGAATTTTCTTATGACGAAGAAACACCATCTTCAAAATATAAAGTTGGCGATAAAATAACAGCTTATATTTTGAAAATGAACAATGGTCAAGGAAATATTTTGCTTTCTTCAAAAAGATTGCAAAGAAAAAAATTGCAAGAAGAATTCGAATTAGCTGTAAAAAATGGCAAGGCCATTGAAGCTAAGGTTGTAGATGTTGTTAAAAAAGGTGTTATCGCTGAAAGCGGAGCAACAAGAATTTACATCCCACAAGGTTATTTTGCTAAGAAAACTGAGAACTTAGAAGAATATAGAGGAAGAAACATTGTTGTTAAAATCATTGAATATAATCCAGCAAAGAGAAAAATAATTGGTTCTGAAAGAAAAGTTACTGAAGAACTAAAAGAGTTAAGAGAAGCTCAAGCTTGGGCTACAATTGAAGTTGGACAAGTTGTTAAAGGTATTGTTAGACAAATCACTGATTATGGCGCTTTTGTGGATGTTGGTGGTGTTGACGGTTTACTTCACATTTCTGAGATGTCTTGGAAATTAATCAAACATCCTTCTGAATTATTAAAAGTAAATCAAGAAATTGATGTTAAAATAATCGGAATTGATAAAGCAAATAAAAAAGTTTCTTTATCTTGCAAAAAGGCTGAGGAAAATCCATGGGAAAACCTTAAATTTGAAGAGGGCGATACAGTTAATGCTAAAATCGTTAACATGAAACCTTTTGGTGCTTTCGCAGAGCTTGACAATGGACTTGAAGCCTTAATTCACATTTCTAACATTACACATAAAAGAATCAATAAACCTGAAGATGTTTTAGAAGTTGGGCAAGAAGTTACAGCTAAGGTTACATTAGTTGATATTGAAAAGAAGAGAATCGAGCTTTCTATTAGAGCTTTAGAAAAAATCGGAAATGAAGATGAAGAACAAGCTTCAATTGAAGAGTAGATGTTATTAGCGGGCTTTTAGACCCGCTAATATTCTGACTTTTTTGCTTGATTATGTAAATGCTATGTGATATAATTAGTCGGAATTAGTTAAAAAAGGAAAAGAGGAATTATAATGGAAATTAGAAATGTCGCAATAATTGCACACGTTGACCATGGTAAAACAACTTTGGTTGATGCGCTTTTAAAACAATCTGGAACATTTAGAGAAAATGAACACGTTGATGAAAGAGTTATGGATTCAAATGATCTAGAAAAAGAAAGAGGAATCACTATCTTAGCTAAAAACACAGCTGTTAGATATGGTGATTACAAAATTAATATCATTGACACACCTGGTCACGCAGATTTCGGTGGAGAAGTTGAGCGTGTTTTAAAAATGGTAGATGGTGTTGTACTTTTAGTTGATGCTTTTGAGGGAGTTATGCCTCAAACAAGATTCGTTTTGAGAAAAGCATTAGCATTAAACTTAAAACCAATCGTAGTTTTAAACAAAATTGATAGACCTGGTGCTAGACCAAATGAAGTTGTAGATGAAGTTATTGATTTATTCTTTGATTTAGCCGCAACAGATGATCAATTAGGTTTCCCAGTAATTTATGCATCTGGTAAACAAGGCACTGCTTCTATGGATTTAAACACTCCAGGAACAGATATGACACCGATTTTCGAAACAATAATTAAATATGTTGGAGCTCCAAAGGTTCATCCTGAAAATCCAATGCAAATGCTTGTTTCAAGCATCGACTATGATAATTATGTTGGAAGAATTGCAATCGGAAGAATTGAAAGTGGTAGTGTTTCTCAAGGTCAAAATGTTGCTGTATGCAGAAAAGATGGTACTATTCAGCAAACTAAAATTGGTAAAATTTATACATACCAAGGTTTAAAAAGATTTGAAATTGATAAAGCTGAAGCTGGAGATATCATAGCGGTTATGGGAATTCCTGATATCAATATTGGTGAAACAATCGCTGATTCAGCAAATCCTGTTGCAATACCTTTTGTTGATATTGATGAGCCAACACTTAGCATGACATTCAGTGTAAACAATGGACCTTTTGCTGGAAAAGAAGGACAATTTGTAACTTCAAGACATTTAAAAGACAGATTAATGAAAGAGCTTGAATCAAATGTTAGTTTAAGAGTTGAAGAAACTGAAACTACTGATAGTTTTAAAGTTTCTGGTAGAGGAGAATTACATCTTTCTGTTTTGATTGAAACAATGAGAAGAGAAGGATTTGAATTTATGGTTTCAAGACCAAGTGTTATATATAAAGAGATTGATGGCGTTAAATGTGAACCAATGGAAGAATTAGTTATTGATGTTCCTGATGAATTTACTGGAAATGTCATTGAAAAACTTGGTGTTAGAAAAGCTGAAATGACTAATATGATTGTTGGAGAGCAAGGATATACAAGAATTGAGTTTAAGATTCCTTCAAGAGGTTTGATTGGCTATAGAAGTGAATTTATGACTGATACAAAAGGTAATGGAATAATGAACCATGTATTTGCTGGATACGAACCATTTAAAGGTGAAATTTCTGCAAGGAGTAAAGGTTCTTTAATTGCTTTTGAAACAGGTAAATCAGTAACTTATGGATTATTTAATGCTCAAGAAAGAGGAGTTTTATTCATTGGTGCTGGTGTTGATGTATACCAAGGTATGATAATTGGAGAAAATCCAAGACCAGAGGATATGGAAGTTAATGTATGTAAAGAAAAACATTTAACTAATACTAGAGCTTCA
Source organism: uncultured Eubacteriales bacterium (assembly GCA_964612205.1). Taxonomy (GTDB): domain Bacteria; phylum Bacillota; class Clostridia; order TANB77; family UBA1234; genus UBA1234. The sequence continues at coordinate 7,899 of CAZTCE010000034.1, forward strand.
GGTAGTGATGATGCTTTAAGACTTGTTCCACCAAGAATTTTTTCACTTGAGCAAGCTATTGAATACATTGGCGAAGATGAGCTTGTTGAAGTCACACCAAAAAATATTAGATTAAGAAAGAAAATATTAGATCCAACAGCTAGAATTCGTTGGATGAGAGCAAATGGATTATTGTAAAGGATGATTTTTTTGAAGAAAAAGCAAAAAGATTTACTATATAATTCTTTTACTCAAGTTGTTGTGATTTTGTTTGCAATAGTTGCCTTTTTTAAATTTGTAAATGTTTATGAATTACTTAATTTAAAGGCTTATGCTAGCGTTTATGCAATGTCAACTTTGCTTATAATTTATGGAATATTTGAGGCTATTAGAATATTTAATGCTAAAGCCTCAAATATTTTCATATTTGTTGCCTATATTTTTACATCTCTGCTTTCGTTTGTTGATGTTATGTATTATGCATATAACAACAAACTTCCGGCAGTTTCAAATTTGAGTTTGCTGTGGCAGCTTGCAGGTGTTGGCGAATCTGTCCTTGCAATTAATCCACTGAAATATTGGTGGATAGGTTTAGACCTCATTTTTTTGATAATATATGCGGTATTTATTCACAAAAAATTATATAGTAAAATATTTTGGAAATTATTTTTAGCTTTACTTTTCAATAAATTTAAGCGATAATATGACTAATAAAA
>CAZTCE010000035.1:0-8575 GCA_964612205.1 uncultured Eubacteriales bacterium
TATTTGGAGAGCTAAATAGCGCGGCGCCTCGAAAGAGGATTATATATAAACTGGTAATTTTTAAGGAGGGGAAGAAAGTGAAAGTAAGACCATCAGCTAAGAAAATTTGCGAAAAATGCAAAGTTATCAAAAGAAAAGGTGTAGTAAGAGTTATATGCGAAAACCCAAAACATAAACAACGTCAAGGTTAATTACTACATTAATTTAGAATTGGACAAACAGAGTCCAAAAAAACAGGTATAAATATTGCAAAGTGCGGCTGCCTAGTTTTAATTAGGATTCTTTGCGGTATTTACATATAGCGATTGCTTACGTCACTAGGCAATTGCAACAATAAACAAACAAGAAATTTTGGAGGTGTATTTTTTAAATGGCTCGTATAGCAGGAGTTGACATACCTAGAGAAAAGAGAGTTGAAATTGGCTTAACTTATGTCTATGGTATTGGAAGAACAAGTTCAAACAAAATATTAGCAGAAGCTGGAATTAATCCAGACACTAGAGTTAAAGATTTAACAGAAGATGAAGTTATCAAAATAAGAGAAGTAATCGATAAAAACTATAAAGTTGAAGGTGATTTAAGAAGAGAAACAGCTTTAAACATTAAGAGATTAATGGAAATCGGTTGTTACAGAGGCTTAAGACACAGAAAGAACCTACCAGTTAGAGGACAAAGAACAAAAACAAACGCTAGAACAAGAAAAGGTCCAAGAAAGCTAGTAGCTAATAAGAAGAAATAAAGGAGGGTGAATTAAAGTGGCTAAGATGCAAAGTAAAAAACCAACAACTAGAAAAAGAAGAGAGCGTAAAAACATTGAAAAAGGTCAAGCTCACATTCACTCTAGTTTTAATAACACAATAGTTACAATAACAGATGTTCAAGGTAATGCAATTTCTTGGGCAAGTTCAGGTGGACTTGGTTTCAAAGGTTCAAGAAAAAGCACACCATTTGCTTCTCAATCTGCAGCAGAAACAGCAGCTAAAGCAGCAATGGAACATGGATTAAAATCAGTTGAAGTATTTGTTAAAGGACCAGGTGCTGGTAGAGAAGCTGCGATTCGTGCACTTCAAACAGCAGGTCTTGAAATCAGTATGATTAAAGATGTAACTCCAATTCCTCACAATGGTTGTAGACCACCTAAGAGAAGAAGAGTTTAATTTAAGAGATTAATTATGAAAGGAATGAATAGATAAAATGGCAAGATATATAGATGAGTCATGCCGTGTTTGCCGTAGAGAAGGCGAGAAATTGTTTCTTAAAGGTTCTAGATGTTATACTGACAAATGCGCAGTAACAAGAAGAGCTTATGGTCCTGGACAACATGGTCAAAAAAGAAAGAAACAATCTGAATATGGTATGCAATTAAGAGAAAAACAAAAAGCTAAAGCATTTTATGGTGTTTTAGAATCACAATTTAGAAAATATTTTGAAGAGGCAGCTAGATCAAAAGAAATTACAGGTTTAAAATTACTTCAAATCCTTGAAAGTAGATTAGACAACGTAGTTTACAGACTTGGTTTAGCAACTTCTAGAGCACAAGCTAGACAACTTGTTAGACATGGTCATTTCACAGTTAACGGTGCTAAAGTTGATATCCCATCTTACTTAACAAAAGTTGGAGATGTTATCGCAGTTAAAGAAAAAAGCAAAAATGAAAATTTATTCAAATCAATAGTTGAAGCTACAGAGAATGGTAGACCAGTTCCAACATGGCTTGAAGCTGATTTGACAAATAGAAACGGAAAAGTAGTTGCTCTTCCATCAAGAGACGAAATCGACTTATCAGTTCAAGAACATTTGATTGTTGAGTTGTATTCTAAATAGAAATAATTAAAAAGAAATAAAATTTATATTATTTAGGAGGTTAAATAATGATAGAATTCGAAAAGCCAAGAATCGAGTGTTTGAAACTAGACAATGATAATATGTACGCAAAATTTGTATGTGAGCCTTTAGAAAGAGGTTATGGTATTACACTTGGAAATTCACTTCGTAGAATATTGTTATCTTCATTGCCTGGTGCGGCAATAACAAGTATGAAGGTTGACGGAGTTCAACACGAATTTACTACAATACCTGGTATTGTGGAAGATGTTGTTGAAATTATTTTGAATCTTAAACAAGTTAGACTTAAGATTTTTGATAATGATGAAAAAGCTTTAAGAATTGATGTAGATAAGGAAGGTGAAGTTACAGCTGCTGACATCGTTGGAGATGCAAATGTTGAAATTTTAAATCCTGATTTACATATCGCAACAATTGCTCAAGGCGGAAAATTACATATGGAACTTACTGCTAATAGAGGTAGAGGATATAACCCATCTGTAAAGAATAAAAAAGAAAATCAACCTCTTGGGGTTATCGCAATAGATTCTATTTATACTCCAGTTAAAAAAGTAAATTTCTATGTTGAGAATACAAGAGTAGGACAAATTACAGACTTTGATAAACTAACAATAGAACTTTGGACAGACGGAAGTTTGACTCCAGATGATGCTTTAAGTTTGGCTGCAAAAGTTATGAATGAGCACTTAGCTTTATTCATCGATTTGTCTGAAGCAACTAAGAACACAGAAGTGATGATTGAAAAAGAAGAATCAAAGAAAGAAAAGGTTTTAGAAACAACAATTGAAGAGTTAGATTTATCAGTAAGATCATATAACTGCTTAAAGAGAGCTGGAATCACAAACGTAGAAGATTTAATCAATAAAACCGAAGAAGAGATGATGAAAGTTAGAAATCTAGGTAGAAAATCTTTAGAAGAAGTTACAAACAAGTTACATTCTTTGAATTTAGATTTTGCTCCTAGTGAAGATTAGAAATTAATTAGGAAGGGTGAAATTAAAGTGGCAGAAAATAGAAAGTTAGGAAGAACTGCTGATCATAGAATGGCAATGCTTAAAAATATGACAACTAGCGTTATATTACATGGCCAAATCGAAACTACTGAAGCCAAAGCTAAAGAAGTTAAAAGTTTAGTTGATAGCATTATTTCATTAGCTATCAAAGAAAAAGATAACTTTGAAATGGTTGATAAAAAAGTTTCAAAAGCAAAGCTTGATGAAAAAGGAAACAAGGTAACTGAAAAAGCTGTTAGCAAAAATGGAAAAGAATTCTATAAAGTTGTTAAAGAAGAAGTTACTGTACAAGCTAAAAAAGACAATCCTTCTAGACTTGCAGCTAGAAGAAAAATGATGAATATGCTTAACAAAGTAAAAGATAGCGAAGGTAATGCAGTTGATCTACCAAGCAAATTATTCGATGAAATTGCACCAAAATATGCAGATAGAAAAGGTGGATACACAAGAATAATGAAACTTGGACAAAGAAGAGGCGATGCAGCTGAAACTGTTATCTTACAATTAGTTTAAGATTTAGTAAACAAAAACGAAATTTTGGTTTACAAGAATAAAAAAACATGTTAAGATATCTCTTGAAGATTTATTCATAACAGTATATAATAAATCCGTAAGGTACATTTATATGAATGGCGAGGCGATGAAAACTCATGAACCTCGTCAGATCCGGAAGGAAGCAGCGATAAGTGGTTAATTTTATGTGCTTCACCATTCATATAAGTGTATCTTACGGATATTTTTTTAAGGAGAAAATAATATGTCTTATATTGCAATTTATAGAGAATTTAGACCACAAAAATTTGAAGATGTAATTGGACAAGAGCATGTAACAGAAACTTTAAAAAGACAAGTTCAAAGTAACAGAATTGCACATGCATATTTGTTTAGTGGTGGTCGTGGTAGTGGTAAAACGTCAACTGCAAAAATTCTTTCTAGAGTTGTTAATTGTTTGCATCCAATAAACGGCGAACCTTGTAATGAGTGTGAGGTTTGTAAAGCGGCATTAGAAGGTTCTCTTACTGATGTAACAGAAATCGATGCTGCATCAAATAATGGTGTTGACAATATTAGAGATATCAGAGAAGAAGTTGAGTTTTTACCAACAACAGCAAAATATAGAGTTTATATCATAGACGAGGTTCACATGCTTTCAACAGGTGCTTTTAATGCACTTTTAAAAACATTGGAAGAACCCCCAGCACACGTAATTTTTATTTTGGCAACAACTGAACCGCAAAAGTTACCTGTCACAATACTTTCAAGATGTCAACGATTTGATTTCAAAAGAATTTCTATTGAAAACATTTGTAAAACATTAAGAAAATGTGTTGAAAAATTAGGAATTACGGTTAGTGATGACGCAATTAATTTAATCGCTAGGATGTCAGATGGAGCAATGCGTGATGCATATAGTTTGCTTGACCGTTGCATAGCTGATGGAGAAAGCGAAATTACGCAAGCTAAAGTCAAAGAATTAGTTGGAATTCCTGAATTTGAATATTTAAAAACTTTTGCAAACTTGGTAGTAACTGGAAATGCAGAAGCGTTGATTGAATTTGCAGAAAAAATAATTTCAGAAGGAAAAAACTTGGAAGTGTTTTTATCTGAAAGCATTAAGTTTATGAGAGATATTTTAGTTTACAAGGTTTCAAATATTATAGAAGGTTTTAGCGAAGATGAAGTTGCAGATATTAAATCTTTAGCTGATGCTACTTCTGGCAAGCTTTTAATTTCTGCGATTACAAAATTATCTTCTGTTCAAAATGATATGAAATGGAGCAACGATATTGATGTTGCATTTGAAACAGGAATTTTAAGAGTTACTGTTGAGGTTTTTGGTGTGGGTCAAAGTGCTGTAAATTCGCCTTTGCTAACTAATTCTGCAAATAAAAGCACTAATGAGATGTCAAAAAATGATTCACCTAATGTGCAAAATATCAATAAAGATGAATCTTTAAAAGAAAAAGTCTTGATTAAATTAAAAGAAAATCATAAAATGAGAATATGTGCTGTATTAATGAATGTTGAAATTGTTCAAGTTGAAGATGAATTAATTCATATAATTTTTAATTCTTTGACTGATGAAACAACGAAAACATATATGCAACAAGATGAAACAAAGCGCGCAATAAAAGAAGCTGTGATTGGTGCAACGCAAAAAGATTTTAAAGTAAAATATGTTTTTAACAAATAAGAAAGGATGATTAAAATGGCAAAATTTAATGGTTTCCCAGGAATGGGTGGAGCAAATATGAATCAATTATTAAGACAAGCTCAAAAAATGCAGGCAGATATGGAGAAAACTCAAGCAGATATTGAAGCAAAAGAGTTTGATGTAACAACTGGCGGTGGTGCAGTTACAGTTACAATGAATGGAAAGAAAAAAGTTAAAGGTATAAAAATTAATCCTGATGTTGTAGAAAAAGATGATGTTGAAATGTTAGAAGATTTAATTTTAACAGCATTAAATGAGGGGTATGAAAAAGCTGAGGCTCTTGTTGAAGCTGAGATGAGAAGATATAATGTTCCAGGCGGTTTGAATGGACTTCTATAAAGGAGAATTAAAATGGCTTTTAGTGTATCGATTGAAAAATTAATTGAAGAATTTGAAAAGCTTCCAGGCATTGGACATAAAACAGCTGTTAGACTGGCGTTTCATGTATTAAATTCTTCTATGGAAGAGGCAAATAAATTTGCACAAACGATAATTGATGCTAGACAGAATCTGCATTATTGTTCAATATGCAACAATATAACAGATACAGATCCGTGTCCAATTTGTGCGAATAACAAAAGAGAAAAAACAACAATATGTGTTGTTGAGGATGTACGAGATATTATTCCGATTGAAAGAACACATGAATTTAACGGAGTTTATCATGTTTTACATGGTGCAATTTCCCCTATGAATGGAATCGGACCAAATGATATAAAAATTAAGGAGCTTGTAACAAGAATTGGTAGTGGAGATGTGAAGGAGCTTATTTTAGCAACAAATCCAAATGTTGAAGGCGAAGCAACCGCAATGTATATTTCAAAATTAGTTAAACCTTTTAATGTAAAAACTACTAGGATTGCACACGGAATTCCAATCGGTGGAGATTTGGAATATGTAGATGAGGTTACTCTTGTAAAGGCTCTTGAAAATAGAAGAGAAATCTAGTATAATGTTTTTCATATTCGATTAGAGAAGAGGTATAAATATGAGTGAATATAATTTTTCGGAGATTGAGCCAAAGTGGCAAAAAATATGGGCTGATGAAGAAGCTTTTAAAGCTGGAACAGATTTTTCAAAGCCTAAATTTTATGGATTAATAGAGTTCCCTTATCCTTCTGGAAATGGACTTCATGTTGGTCATCCAAAGAGCAATACTGCTATTGATATAATTTCAAGAAAAAGAAGAATGGAAGGGTATAATGTTTTATATCCAATTGGTTGGGATGCTTTTGGATTACCAACTGAAAATTATGCTATAAAAAACAAAATTCATCCTGCAATTGTTACTAAGAAAAATATAGATAGATTTAGAGAACAATTAAAGAAAATAGGTTTTTCATTTGACTGGGATAGAGAAGTTGATACAACAGATCCCAAATATTATAAATGGACACAATGGATTTTTATTCAACTTTACAAACGTGGTTTAGCATATAAAGCTGAAATTCCAATTAATTTTTGTACTAGCTGCAAAGTAGGTCTTGCAAATGAAGAAGTTGTAAATGGAGTTTGTGAAAGATGCGGTGGCGAAGTTATTCAAAAAGTAAAAAGTCAATGGATGCTTAAAATAACTGATTATGCCGAAAGACTTTATGATGATTTGGATGATACAGATTTTATTGATAGAGTAAAAACTCAACAAAGAAATTGGATTGGAAAATCAAAGGGTGCTGAAGTTGATTTTAAATTAACAGGAACTGACGAAAAAGTCACTGTTTTCACAACTCGCCCCGATACTTTATTTGGTGCAACTTATATGGTTTTGTCACCAGAACATAAAATTCTTGAAAAATTAAACATCGAAAATAGAGAAGAAGTTATTGATTATCAAAAAGAGTCAGCTAAGAAGAGCGAATTCGAAAGAACTGAAATGAACAAAGAAAAAACTGGAGTTATGCTAAAAGGAGTAAAGGCAATTAATCCTGTTAATGGAACAGAAATTCCGGTTTGGATTTCCGATTATGTTTTGGCAACTTATGGCACTGGAGCAATTATGGCTGTTCCTGCTCATGACGACAGGGACTGGGCTTTTGCCAAAAAGTTTAATATGCCTATTATTGAAGTTGTTAGCGGTGGCGAAAATGTAAATGAAGCTGCATTCACTGATGTTCAAGATGGCGAGATGATTAACTCTGGATTTTTAAACGGAATGAGAGTTAAAGAAGCAATTCCAGCAATGATAAAATATTTAGAAGAAAACGGAATCGGCCACGGAAAAACTAACTTTAAACTTCGTGATTGGGTGTTCTCAAGACAAAGATATTGGGGAGAGCCAATTCCTATGGTTTATTGTGAACATTGCGGATGGCAACCACTTCCAGAAAGTAGTTTGCCATTAGAACTTCCTTATGCAGAAAGCTATGAGCCAACAGATAACGGTGAATCTCCACTTTCAAAACTTACAGATTGGGTAAACACAACTTGTCCTAAATGTGGTGGAAATGCAAAAAGAGAAACTGATACAATGCCTAACTGGGCAGGTTCTTCATGGTATTTCTTAAGATACATCGATCCACATAATGATGAATGTTTGGCAGATCCCGAGCTACTAAAATATTGGCTTCCAATAGATTGGTATAATGGTGGCATGGAACATACAACACTTCACCTATTGTATTCTAGATTTTGGCATAAATTCTTATATGACATTGGAGTTGTGCCAACTAAAGAGCCTTATCAAAAGAGAACTTCTCATGGTATGATTTTAGGTAGCAATGGTGAAAAAATGTCTAAATCTAGAGGAAATGTTGTTAACCCTGACGACATCATTGCTGAGTATGGTGCAGACACTTTGAGAATGTATGAAATGTTTATGGGTGCATTCGATCAAGAAGCTCCTTGGTCAACTGAAAGTATAAAAGGTTGTTTTAAATTCTTAGAAAAAGTTTATAGACTATTAAAAATTGTTACTCCAGAAGATGGATATTCTAAAGAATTAGAAGCAACAATGCACAAGGCAATTAAGAAAGTTTCAGATGATTATGAAAAAATGAAATTCAACACAGCGATTGCAACATTAATGGCTTTGATAAATGATATGAATAAACTTGGAAAAATCACAAGAGGAGAGCTAAAAACATTTATCACTTTGTTAAATCCAGTTGCACCGCACATCACTGAAGAAATGTGGGAACAAGCAGGTTTCGATGGCAGACTTTATCAAACGACTTGGCCAGAGTATGATGAAAGTAAAACAATTGAAAATGAAATTGAAATACCTGTTCAAGTTAATGGAAAGGTTCGTGCAACAATAAAAGTTGCAAAAGACGCATCTAGCGATGATGTTGAAGCTGTTGCTTTTGAAAATGCTGATGTTAAAAAATTTGTTGATGGATATAATGTTGTTAAAAAGATTTATGTACCAGGAAGAATTTATACAATTGTTATAAAATAAAGTTATAAGACATACCACTTATTTGTTTGTGTAGCCTTTATCAGGTTCGATATTTGAAACGTATAAGTGGTATATTTTTTTGTGGAAATTCTAATATTTATAAAC
>CAZTCE010000036.1:0-8298 GCA_964612205.1 uncultured Eubacteriales bacterium
TAGTGGAGACATTATTACTTCCGATAATTTCTCTGGAGAAGTTTATTCGGGCGAATCTGGTGAAATTTCTGGAGAAAATATAAAAAGACCAGATGATTTAGTTCCAAACAAAAAAAGTGATTCTCCTGTTATAATTTCCTCTGAATCTACGATGACAAACAAAGAAAAAAGAGAAATTTTAACAGAGTTAGATAGCACATTAAAAGAACTACTTGATGTGGTTGACAAGGTTCAAACTGTTGATGAAACTCGCTTAACAACTGATGAAAGCGAGGTGCAAGAATGAAAAAGTTTATCTTTTCTTTTTTGATTATATTTGCATTACTTGTACCATGTTCTTATGCAACGGAAACTAAAACTGATATACCTGAAATGAATTTAGAGCAACTGATTGCAAGAATGCAAGCTAGACAAGCTAAAGTTGATATAATTAAAAAGAATAATGAGGAAATCACAAACTTGAAAAGTGAATTAAGAACAAAAATTATTTTGGCAGCCGAAAAAGTAAACAGCTTGAAGATAAATATTTCTAATGGCTCTGTTGAAATATCTGATCAAAACATTAATGAATTAAAATCATTATTAGAATTTTTGCAACAGTCTACCAAGACGTTAGATGAAGATGTAGAAAAAATTTCAAAAGAAATAGAAAGCATATTAGATTTAATTCAAACTAGAGGAATGGAGCTTGCGCAATACGATTTACTTATTGAAAAACAAAATGCGGTTATTGTTAGTATGAAGAATATTTTACAAACAGTTAATCAGATTTAATAACGAAAGGAACATTGAAATGTCATTTTTTGAAAAATTAAAACAAGGTTTAACAAAAACTAAAGAAGCAATTACAGGAAAAGTTAATGAAGTATTTAGTAATTTTAGAAAAGTTGATGAAGAATTATTAGAAGAGTTAGAAGAAGCACTTATTTTATCAGATGTTGGCGCAGAAACTTCTATGAAAATTGTGGATAATCTTAGAAAAAAAATAAAGTTAGAAAAAATAGAAGATGCAGAAAAAGTTAAAGATGCTTTGAAAGATGAAATTGATGCTATTTTAACTGAAAAAGAAAATGCTCTTAATCTATCTACTACGCCATCAGTTATGTTGGTTGTAGGGGTTAATGGTGCTGGCAAGACTACTTCTATTGGCAAAATTTCTGCTAATTTAAAAGCTCAAGGGAAAAAAGTTTTGGTTGCTGCTGCTGACACTTTTAGAGCTGCTGCAATTGAACAACTTGAAGTTTGGACTGAACGTGCGGGAGTTGATATTATAAAAAGACCAGAGGGTTCTGATCCTGCATCTGTTGTTTTTGATGCAATTACCAAAACCAAAAGTGAAGGTTATGATGTTTTAATTATTGACACTGCTGGTAGACTTCACACAAAGAAAAATTTAATGGATGAGCTTGGAAAAATTCAAAGAATAATAGATAAAGAATTGCCAGAAGTAGCAAAAGAAATTTTAATTGTATTAGACGGCACAACAGGTCAAAATGCCTTAATACAAGCAAAAGAATTTTCTGAGGTTACAAATATTACAGGCATAGTTTTAACTAAACTTGATGGAACTGCAAAAGGCGGAGTTGTTATTGGAATTTGTGATGAATTAAATGTTCCTGTTAAATTGGTTGGTGTTGGCGAACAACTTGATGATTTACAAACTTTTAACCCTAAAGAGTTCGCAAAAGCATTATTTGAATAATTTTAGAGATAATAAACATTAGGAGGAATTCTGATGTTTATTTTTTTGAGAAAGAAAAAATTAGAAGAAAAGTTAGATGAACTTTTGGAAAAATTTAACCAGAAAAAAATAAATGATTTTGTAGAAATAGTTTGTTCTCCGAAAAGATTATTCTTTAGGAGCTTTATGTCTGGCATTGCAAAAGGAATTGGAATCGCTATTGGTTTTTCACTTCTTGGTGCAGTTTTGATTTATTTGTTAAGATATATTGTAATGCTAAATTTACCAGTTATAGGAGCTTTTTTGAAAGACATTTGGGATATTATGCAATCAAGTTAAAAAGTTTTTATTATAAATTATATTGAATTGTTACTGCTTAGTCATAAATATCTATTTTTTGCTTTATTTAAGTCTGAATTCTAACATTGAATTTATCAAATATCATAAAACATTTGCATTTTACGTCATTTTAATTTAAAATGAAATTAGATATTTTAATGGAGGTTAAAAATATGACTAATGATGAAAGAATTGTGCCACTTCAAAAATTAAAAACGAATGAAGAATATAGTGAAACAAGGGCTTATTTTGAAAAACTAGTTAAAGAATATAATGATTTGTTTTGCGGTGATAAAGATCCTAAGGCTTTGGCAAGAGATGATTTTAAAGATAAAATTGAAAATGTGCATAAGGGAATGTCGCTTGAAGAGGAAAAAAAATTGCATGAAGCTAAAACAAAATATATAATGACGAGTCGTGAGGTATATAAATCTAATTTGTTGGAAAATATAACAGGAACGTTGCTTATGATGGAAGAGTTTGAAGCTAGACAGGAAAAAAGACCTTTCATAGAAATTGCAAGAGGCGTTTTAAGTGGCGATGATGATGTGAAAGAATATTTGCGAAAAAAGTATTCTTTAGATTTGGCGAATATGTATGGATTAGTTCCTGCAACTAAAAATATTTATGTTGAAAGCATGGATGATATTTTAGACTATATGGAAAAAAATTATGAATTTGTGGACGTCGATTTATCTGATAGACATGAGAAACCAGAAGAAGAGAAAGGCTTGACGATTTATAGTGAACAACCGACTGTAATTAAAGAAGCTGTTATTAAATCTATCAGAAAAAATTCGCAACGTGTTTTCTCTGATATGATATCAAATAATCAAAAAGAAAATTCTGAGTATGATGCTAATGCTTCAAAAGAAAGTGATTCAAGAGTAAAAGCCCATGGAGTGTCTAAAGAGAAAAGTGAACATGAAAAGGGAGAATTTGAAAGATGATAATTTTATTAGTAATTATTGATCAGTTACTAAAATTATATATTAGCAATGCAAAACCTGATTTTGATGTTATTGGCAGCTTTTTGCGAATTCATTACACCCAAAACACTGGAACGATTTTTGGACTTTTTGAAAATTCAAATTTGTTTTTTATTGTTTTAGCAGTTGCTTTATGTATTATAATTGCTTTATATGTTAAGAAGAATGTGAAACGTAAAAGCTTGCAAGAAAAAGGTTTTATGCTGATTTTAGCTGGCGGAATTGGAAATTTAATTGATAGAATTTTTAGAGGTTTTGTTGTAGATTTTATTTCTTTAAAGTGGGTTGGCATTTTTAATTTTGCTGATATGTGTATTGTTATTGGTGTTGTTTTTATTATTATATTAGAATTAATGGAGAGTTTAAAAAATGGAAAAGCAAGTAAAAAAAGTGACTTCAATGTATGAAGGCGAAAGGTTAGATGCGTTTGTATCAAAAGTTGATGAAAGTATTTCTAGAACATTGGCACAAACTTTAATTAAAAATGGTGAGATTCTTTTAGATGGTGTGAAAGCAAAAGTTTCGACTAAGGTTCATGAGGGGCAAACTGTTGAAATACCTGAAGATGTTAAACCCAAAATTAATGAAAGTTTAATTGCTGAAGATATACCGATTGATATCTTATATGAAGATGAGCATATTTTGGTTGTAAACAAGCCGAAAGATATGGTTGTTCATCCAGCTGTTGGAAATAGGACTGGAACTTTGGTAAATGCTATTTTAGGAAAAACTAGTAATCTTTCGGATTATAACGGAGAGTTTAGACCAGGAATTGTACATAGGTTAGACAAGAACACGACTGGAGTTTTGGTGATCGCTAAAAATAATTTAGCACATCAAAATATTGCTGAACAAATAAAAAACAGGACTACGAAAAAGATTTATCTTGCATTAGTTAGGGGACGAATTAATGAGGAAAATGGTGTTATAGATATGCCTATTGGCCGTCATCCAACTGATAGAAAAAAGATGGCCGTTGTAAAAGATGGTAGAAATGCTCTTACGAAATTTAGAGTTTTGAAAAGGTATGAAAGTTACACTCTTTTAGAAGTTGAACTAAAAACAGGTAGAACTCATCAAATAAGAGTGCATTTATCTCATATTGGTCATCCTGTTGTTGGAGATGATGTTTATTCAAGTGGAAAGAATCCATTTGGAGTTACAAGTCAAATGTTACATTCATACATTTTAGGCTTTAATCATCCTGCAACTGGTGAATGGGTTGAGTTTGTTGCACCTTTGCCAAAAGAGTTTGATGATGTTTTGAAAAGATTGGTTTAAAATTATCTACTAAAGATTGGAGAGATACGAATGAAAAAAATTCTATTTGTTGCATCGGAAGTAACACCTTATGCAAAGTCTGGTGGGCTTGCAGATGTTGCGGGAAGTTTGCCAAAAGAACTTTTAAAAATGGGATATGATGTTTCAGTTATGATGCCTAGATATAAAGAGGTAAAAGAGGAATTGCAATATGTCGTTGATTATCCTATTTATATGCAAGGTCAAAAGGAAAATTGTATTATTAGAAAACATATTCAAAATATTGATGGCAAAGAGTTAAAAACTTATTTCGTTGATAATATAAAATATTTCGATAGAGATGGCTTATATTGTCATCCTGATGAGGCAGAACGTTTTGCTTTCTTTGATAAGGCTGTTGTTGAATTTATAAAAAGTGATAGGCCAGATGTTGTGCATTTGAATGATTGGCAAACAGGTCCGATTGCTTTGTTAATTAAAGAAAGAATAAATGAATGTAGACCAAAGATAATTTATACAATTCATAATATGGAGTATAATGGAAGGTTTAACAGAGGAAATTTATATCATCTTGATTTAGACGATAGTTATTTCACAATGGATAAATTGGAGTTTTATGGTGATATGAGTTTTTCTAAAGCTGGAATAATTTATTCTGATGTTGTGACGACAGTTAGCAAATCGTATGCGGAAGAAATTCAAACGGAGCAATATGGTTTTGGTTATCAAGGCTTGCTTCGTGAAAAGTCATTGCAAGGCAAATTGATTGGAATTACTAATGCGATAGATTATGATGAATATAATCCTTCAAATGATAAAGAGCTTTATAAAAATTTTGATTCGCAAACAGTTGAATTAAAAAAAGAAAACAAGAAAAAGTTGCAAAACGAACTAGGTTTGAAAGTTAAAAATGTTCCTTTACTTGCGATTGTTTCACGTGTGGTAAAACATAAGGGGTTTGATATTTTAATTGAAGGCTTAAATGAAATTTTAGAGCAAGATGTTCAATTTGTTGCTTTAGGTGTTGGTGAACAACATTATATTAATAGACTAGAATATTTAAAAGAAAAATATCCTGACAAAGTTTCTGTTAATGCTGTTTTTGACCATGAACTTGCAAAAAGAATATATGCGGGAAGCGATATGTTTTTGATGCCTTCTTCTTTTGAACCTTGTGGACTTTCACAATTAATTAGCTTTAGATATGGCACGATTCCAATAGTTAGAAGCACTGGCGGTTTGCGTGATACAGTTGTTGGCTATTTATCAAACAAGGAAGAGGGAAACGGATTTACTTTCTGGGGAAGCAAAGTTAGTGATTTGGTTTCGGTTACTAACAAAGCTTTAGAACTTTATAAAAATAAAGATGAATGGAAACAATTAATAAAGAAAGTTATGGAACTAGATTTTTCTTGGAAAAAGCCAGCAGAAGAATATGCAAAGTTATATGAATAAAATTTTCTTTTACCTTAATTCTTAGTAACACTTTTTTATGTATTTGCATAAAATAGAGTAGAATTATGGAAGGGGGAATTTTGATGGGAGATAGTTGTGGTTGCAATAGTTTGAGCAGTAATAATAATTGTTGTTGCAGTAATAGATTTTTATTTTTCATTTTAATATTTTTGCTTTTATTTGTAGACTGATATACTTAAAATTAGCGCCTATTGTGGATTGCATTTTAAGCTTATATTATGTGTTTTTCAAAAGAATTGCATTTCAGTCGCTTCAAACAGTCCTCACCTTTTTTTCGAAAAGTTTGCGTAACTCGCTTATGAAATGAAATTCTTTTGATATATATAAGTTTGTGCAACAATCCACAATAGACGCTTTTTAATTTTATATAATCTTTTTGTTGCTATCTCAAATTCGTTGTGATATCATATTTTATGAATTATATGGAGGTGTCAAAGTGAGAGTTTGTGGTATAGTTGCAGAATATAATCCATTCCATAATGGGCATAAATATCAAATAGAAAAAATAAAAGAAGAAACTAATTGTGATGCCATAGTTGCTGTGATGAGTGGAAACTTTATTCAAAGGGGGTTGCCTGCTCTTTTTGATAAGTGGACAAGAACTAAAATGGCACTTCAAAATGGAGTTGATTTGGTAATCGAACTTCCAACTTATTATGCAGTGTCGAGTGCGGAATATTTTGCAACAGGCAGTGTTGGCACGTTAAATGCATTAGGAATTATTAATGACATTTGCTTTGGTGCTAACACCACTGATTTAGACACTTTAAAAAGAATTGCTAATGTTTTGTTTTTAGAGCCAGAAGGTTTTAAAAAATTGCTTCATTCCGAATTAAAACACGGAGCTTCTTTTCCAATTGCAAGAAGTAATGCTTTAAAAAACTTTTTGAAAAAGGAGTATGATGCTAAGTATATCGCTGATATCTTGCTTGATTCTAACAATATTTTAGCAATAGAATATTTAAAGGCATTGCAATATTTAAATAGTAACATTAATCCACTTGTTATAAAAAGAAAAGGTGGGTCTTATAATTCTCTTGAAGTTATTGATAACATTTGCAGTGCAACTGCAATCAGAGAAAAGCTATTAAAAAATGATGTTGAAAATTTAGCTGAAGTTATGCCTGAAAGTTGTTATTCTTTAATCGATTCTGAAATTATTAATGGAAAAGCTCCAATGTATTTAAATGCATTTGAGCGAGAAATTTTATATGGTTTTAGAAAAGCTTCGACTGAAGATTTATTGCGACTTAATGATGTCAGCGAAGGCTTAGAGAATACACTAAAAAAAGTTTCTAATGAGAAATTTACTTTAGATGAATTTATTGAAGAAATGAAATCTAAAAGATATACTAAAACAAGAATTCAAAGATTGGCTTTAAATTCATTGCTAGATATAAAAAGAGCTGATGTTGAAGCTTATAAGCATAATGTTCAGTATATTAGAGTTTTAGGTTTTAATAAAACGGGCGAAAAATTGCTTGGCAAGATTTATAACACGGCAAAACTACCTATAATTACAAATCTTCCTAAATTTATGAAGATTGCAACAGAATCTCAAAAGAAAATGCTAGATAAGGATATTTTAGCCACAAATATTTATACTTTGGGCTATCAAGTTCCAGCATATAGAAAGTCTAATTTGGATTACACAATGCCTGTTATAAAAATTTAATTTGTGAGGAATTATATGGATGAAGTTATAATATATACAGATGGTGCATGCTCTGGAAATCCTGGAAAGGGTGGTTGGGGAGCAATACTTATGTATGGTGATGTAAAAAAAGAAATTAGTGGTTTTGCAAAAGAAACCACCAACAATCAAATGGAGCTTACAGCACCGATTGAAGCTTTAAAATTGCTTAAAAGGCCATGCAAAGTAAAGTTATATAGCGACAGTGCTTATTTAATTAATACTTTTGTTAAAGGTTGGCTTAAAAATTGGAAGAAAAATGGTTGGAAAACGGCTGACCACAAAGATGTAAAAAATAAAGACCTTTGGATTCAAATTGATGAGTTTAACCAAATGCATGATATTGAGTGGATCAAGGTTAAAGGCCACGCTGATAATGAGTTTAATAATCGTTGTGATGAGCTTGCTGTTGCTGAAATCAAATCTCATGCATAGCTAATTTACTAAGAAATATAGAGTTCTATAAAGCATAGTTTGTACATAAATATTATCAATAGAGATATGTTTATGGAGGGCTATTATGATTAGAAGAAATTATAAAGAATCACTAAATGCTGAATTTTATTTAATTAAAGAAGTTGGATATATACTTCTTTTGATAATTTTCTTTGTTGGCATTATATGTGGTTCTTTTTGTATGAAAAAAGTTTCTGAAAATGATTTAAATGAATATAAAATTTCTATCAAGGAATCATTAGAAAATAATCAGACAAATCTAAAAGAAGCGAATATAACTAATTTATGGGACACATTAAAAACTATTTTTATATTTTGGATTGTTGGAATGTCAATTGTTGGAATGCCGATTCTGGTAATTTATGTGGGATATAAAGGCTTTTCACTAGGCTACACAATAATGA
>CAZTCE010000037.1:0-8286 GCA_964612205.1 uncultured Eubacteriales bacterium
AATGTAAACAATGTATCAGTATCTTTAGAAAAATATAAAAGATTCGGAACATAAGCAATGTTTAACGTAAACATTAAAATCGTGCCTGTTGCAATGATTAGGTCAATTGCGGTTTTCGACATATCAATTGCATCTAACGGAATTATAAATGATTTCCAAAAGTTCATAAATATAAATAAAAGATAAATTACTAAAACAGCATATAAACCAATTTTTGTTTTATTTTTCAACTTGTTTGAAAAATTTTTATTTGATTTATATAGTGTCTTTGTTAAGCTAATTATTTTGTTCATTTTCAGTTATCTCCAAGAAAATATTTTCAAGCGTACCTTCATTAAATTTATCTTTTATTTCGCTTATCGTCCCAAGTGCTACAAGTTTTCCGTCACTTATAATTCCAACTCTATCACATATTTTTTCAGCAACTTCTAAAACATGTGTCGAGAAAAATACTGTGTTATTTTTATTAGCATGTTCCCTCATCATTTCTTTTAATAAATGCGAAGCTTTAGGGTCTAAACCAGTCATTGGCTCGTCTAATATCCAATTCTTTGGCTCACTTAGTAACGCTCCTATAAGAATTATTTTTTGACGCATGCCATGCGAATATGAAGAAATTCTTTCACCCAAATTATTTGCCATTTCAAACTTTTGAGCCAACTCCATAATTTTATTTTTTCTATCGCTTATTTCATACATATCAGCCATAAAATTCAAATATTCATTTCCAGTTAAATTCAAAAATATATCTGGACTGTCTGGAACATACCCAAAATTTCTTTTAGCTTCTATCGGACTAGTTTCTATGTTTATATCATTTATAAAAATTTCTCCGTTAGTTGGCTTCAAAATTCCTGTAAGCATTTTAATTGTCGTTGTTTTGCCAGCACCATTTGGCCCTAAAAAGCCGAATATTTCGCCATCATTTATTTTTAAATTCAAATCTTCTACCGCAAATTTATTTGAAACATAAGACTTTGAAACATTTTTAAATTCTATCATAAAATGCACCTACCTTTTTAATCTAATTATTTTTAGTGAGCATCAAACCAAGTTTTTCCCTCTTCTGCTTCAACTTTCAAAGGTACCGAAAGCTTTATGACATTTTCCATATTTCTAACTAAAATTTCTTTTACTATTTCAACTTCTTCAAGTTTTGTTTCAATTACAAGTTCATCATGCACTTGAAGCAAAAGCTTTGAATTCAATTTCTTTTCTTCAAGTTCATTAAAAACATTTATCATAGCGATTTTTATTATATCTGCTGCCGTGCCTTGAATTGGTGCATTCATTGCTACTCTTTCGCCAAACTGTCTAACATTGAAATTATTAGATTTTATTTCTGGAACATATCTACGTCTTCCCCATAACGTTTCAACATACCCATTTTGCTTACAACTTTCAATCGTGTTATCCATATAAGATTTTATTCCTGGGTATTTTTCAAAATATTTATTTATATATTCTTTAGCATTTTTCCTACTTGTACCAATATTAGTTGCAAGACCGAAATCGCTTATTCCATAAACAATTCCAAAATTTACAGCTTTCGCTTCGCTTCGCATTTGCTTTGTAACTTCTTCAAGTGGCACTCCAAAAACTTGAGATGCAGTCATTGCATGAACATCTTCTCCAGAATTAAAAGCATGTATCATATTTTCGTCGCTAGACATGTGTGCTAAAACCCTAAGTTCTATTTGAGAATAATCTGCATCTAAAAATATATATCCATCTCTTGCAACAAACATTTTTCTTAGCTCTTTACCAAGTTCAGTGCGAATCGGAATGTTTTGAAGATTAGGTTCTGTGCAACTAATTCTTCCTGTTGCAGTAACTGTTTGATTAAATTTTGCATGCACTTTACCATCACTATTTATTAAAGGCAAAATGCCATCTACGTACGTTGCTTTTAGCTTATTTAAAGTTCTATATTCCAATATCTTATCTATGATTGGATGTTCCTCTTTCAATTTTTCTAAAACATCTGCATCAGTCGAATATCCACTCTTCGTTTTTTTGATGACAGTAAGATTCAATTTTTCAAATAGCACTTCGCCTAACTGCTTTGGTGAATTGATGTTAAACTCTGTTCCAGCCAATTTCCAAATTTCATGTGTTAAATTATCTACGCTTGTAGATAATTTTTGAGAATATTCATTCAAAATACTTCTATCAACTAAGACGCCTTCAAACTCCATCTCAGCAAGCACTTTCATAAGTGGCATTTCTATTGTTTCAAACAATTCAATTTGATTTTTTTCTTTTAACTCTTCTTTGTATTTTTCTTTGCATTTTGAAATATACAAAGCATATTTTGAAAAATCTTCTTTATGATCTTCTTCTTGAGCTTCATCAAAAAGTCCTAACTGAACATTTTCTTTCTTTGATTCAACAACAATTCCAAGCACTTCTAAAATCATATCATTCAGCCTATAACTATCTTTAGCTGGATTTAAAATATATGAAGCAACAGTTAAATCAAACATCATATTTTTCGGATTAATGCCTTTCTTTTTCAAAGCCAAATAATCTTTTTTCTCACTATGTCCAACTTTTAAAACATCACTTTCAAAAATCATTTTCAATTCTTCATCACTTGGAGAAGCAGCATAATATTCAGCCTCATCAAAGCATACAGCCAAATGGCCCTCTTGATAATAATACGAAATTTCTTTAACGCCTTCTAAATTAATTTCAGAAAATTCTTTTATATTTAACTCAGGAATATCTACTGTAACGTTTTCCTCTGAATCCATTTTTAACCCAAGTCTATCTATGAAATTTCTAAATTGTAGTTTCACAAAAAGATTATATAACTCTGATTCATTGTATTCTTTCACAGCTAAATCATCAATTTCAAAATCCAACGGAACTTCTTTATAAATCGTTCCCAACTCTCTAGACAAGAATGCAAGCTCTCTGTTATCAATAAGCTTTTCTTTCAATTTGCCTTTTATTCCTTCTAATTCTTTGCCACTATCAAGAGAGTTGTAAATATAATCTAAATCATGATATTTAGTTATAAGTGAAAAAGCCGTTTTTTCCCCAACGCCAGGGACACCGGGAATGTTATCAGAAGAATCACCCATAAGCCCTTTAATTTGAATGAATTGAATTGGATCTATGCCATATTTTTCTTTTATAACTACTGGTGTATAATCTGTACTTTCAGTATTTCCCATTTTTGTTGTTGGAATTCTAACAGTCACATTTTCAGTGGCAAGTTGAAGATAATCTTTATCCCCTGTTAATAAAAGAGCTTCGATTCCAGCTTCTTCCGCCATTTTAGAAAGAGTTCCAATTATATCATCAGCCTCATAACCTTCAAGTTCACAAATGGCAATATTCATTGCCCTCAAAACATCTTTAATAATTGGCATTTGCACACGAAGTTCATCAGGCATGCCTTTTCTCGTTCCCTTATATTCCTCATATTTTTTATGTCTGAATGTTGGTGCTTTTAAATCAAAAGCAACGCACAAATAATCAGGCTTTTCATCATTAATAATTTTTAACAAAATAGTTAAAAAACCATAAATTGCATTTGTATAAACACCATCTGTAGTCATCAAAAGTTTAGAATTCATAATTCCATAAAAAGCCCTATTCATAATACTATTTCCATCGATCGCAACTAACTTTTTCACACTAAATCTCCTTTTTACCTTTTTCTATTTGTTTGATATATCTATCTTCCTCTGAATAAATGCATCCACAATATTTTTGCATATAAAGTCCTGCATCTCTTGCCATTTGTTGACCGATTCTAAAGCCTTCTCTAAAATCTTGATAAACAAATTCTATATTATATTTCAAAGAAAGTTCATTTGCAATTTTCACAATCATTTCATGCTTTTGATATGGACTTACCAAAAGAGTGGTAGAAAATGAATCATATCCATTTTCTTTTGCATATTTTACAGTGCGTTCAAGCCTTGAATAATAACAAAAATAGCACCTTGCATCTATATTTCCAGAAACGTTTTGGGTGAATTCTCGAATGCCATAATCATAATCAACAACAAGCGGTAAATTAATATTTTTAGCATATTCTTTTAATGTGTCTAAACGCATTTTGTATTCAGTAAACGGATGAATATTTATGTTATACCAATATGCTGTTATATCATCGTATCCATCTTTTCTAAGCTTATCCACAACATAAGTCGAGCATGGTGCACAACATGTGTGCAATAGAAGTTTATTTTTCATACGGCACCCCCAAATGTTCATAAGCTTTGATTGTTGCCATTCTTCCTCTAGGTGTTCTATTTAAAAAACCAATTTGCATTAGATAAGGTTCATATACATCTTCAATTGTGTCAATATCTTCACCAATTGTTGCTGCTAATGTTTCAACACCAACAGGACCACCAGCAAAATTTTTTATTATGGTGTTAAGCATTCTTATATCAACATTATCAAGCCCCATTTTGTCAATTTCCAAACAGCTCAAGGCTCTATCTGCGATTTCATCACTTATAATTCCATCTGCTTCTATATCTGCAAAATCTCTAACTCTTTTCAAAAGCCTATTTGCAATTCTAGGCGTTCCTCTAGAGCGAGAGGCAATCTCTTTTGCACCTTTATCAGTTATATCGATATTTAAAATTCTGGCTGAACGCTTAACAATTGTTTCAAGTTGTTCTGTGTTATAAAGTTCTAATCTGTGGATAATTCCAAATCTATCACGAAGTGGTGAAGACAAGCTTCCCGCTTTTGTTGTTGCACCAACCAACGTAAACTTTGGTAAATCAAGCCTTATTGACCTTGCGCTTGGTCCTTTTCCAATTATAATATCTAATGCAAAATCTTCTAATGCAGGATACAAAATTTCCTCAACACTTTTATTTAATCTGTGTATTTCATCAATAAACAAAACATCCCCAGGTGCTAAGTTTGTTAAAAGTGCTGCCAAATCACCTTGTTTTTCGATTGCAGGTCCAGATGTTATTCTGATGTTTGCATTCATTTCATTTGCAATAATGTTAGAAAGCGTCGTCTTGCCTAACCCAGGCGGGCCATAAAGAAGCGTGTGATCTAAAGTTTCATTTCTTTTTTTAGCTGCTTCTATATAAACTTTCATATTTTCTTTTACTTTATCTTGTCCAATATATTCGTCTAAAACCCTAGGACGCAAACTTGTGTCATAATCATTCTCGCCGTTTTCAAGCCCTGGGCAAATTATTCTTTCTTCTTCTCCCATGTTTTTCTCCCTCTACTAAAATTATTATATTTTATAAGTATCAAGCGGTTTCATGTGTATAATTCGCATACAGACTTTTTTATGCAAAATCAAATTATTATTATAACGTTCTACCGCATTATTATAGCTAATACGAGCCTTTTTGGCTTGTTTTTCAAGCTCAATAACTCTTTTAAATGTATCTTTTGATATATCATTATCTAAGACTTTACTCAACTTTTCATAAAAACTTTTAAGTTCCTTATTTAACTCAACATCAGCTTGCATTTTAAAAGTGTATCCGGCATTTTTAGTATCTTTTCTTTTATCAATAAGCATCAAAACTTTTGCAATATCTTTTTTATTAACTCTTTCGCCAGTCAATTTTAAAAGCAATAAATCTCTAGTATCTAAAATTTTTTGCAAAGTGTTATTGATTTTTTTTACTTCAAAATATTCTTTAAAATACATCCCGTAAATATAATAGCAAAAAATCACTATCAAAAGAAGTATTATGCTAAACCACATATTATTTACCCCTCACACAATTATCATCTATCCAATTTAATATATCTTCAATTACTTCATTTCCATTTTCTTCATTAAAACATTCGTGCCTATCGCCTTCATAAAGTCTATATGAAACATTTTTAATTTCTGCTTTTTGATATAATTTAACAGCTCTTTTCACACCTTCTCCATATTCCCCAACAGGATCCTCAGTGCCAGCAAAAAAATAAATCGGCAACCACTTAGGAATTTTATTTATACTAGAAACACTATTACACTTTTTTATCAAATTTAATATATCACGAAGCCCTGTAACAGTAAATAAGAAATTCGATTTTGGATCATCATTATTGCTTTTAGTCGCCTTTACCCACGCAAAATCTGAATCAGGATTTTCAATTTCTCTATTTGCGAATTGAAACAAAACCTGATAAAGCTTTCTGCTTCTATATCTATAACCCTTTTTTTGAATTATAAAATCAGCAAACTGTATTCCAGAATTTGCAAGTGGCTGCGGACCAGCAGTACCTGAAAAAATTGCACCACAATAATTTTGACCACATTCTGCTATGCAACATCTTGCAATAAAAGAACCCATTGAATGTCCAAACAAAATAATATTCTCATTTGGAAATTTATTTTTTATAATTTCAGTTAATTTTAGAGCATCTTTTATTAAATATTTATAGCCGTTAAATTCTCCGAAAAAGCCTAGTTCATTTTTGTGTTTAACACTATCCCAATGTCCAATACTCGTATTACCACAAACAATATACCCATTTTCCAAAAACTTCTTTGCAAACTCATCATACTTGCCAATATAGCCATTCATTCCATGACAAATCTGAAGAATCCCACCAGTTCTTTTCTTTGGAATTAATATTTTGGCATAAACTTCATGTTCCCCATCAGAACTTAAATATTTAATTTCTTCTATATCAACCATTTAAAATCACCACTCTAAAATAGATTTACTATCATCGCTAATTATATCATATAAGACATCAATTATATAGTCTTAATCTAAGAAAAATTTAATTCTTAAAATCGACAAAAAGCACATCAGAAAAGCTTTCTCAACCTTTCAAATGTGCTAATAAACTTATTTGGCTATGTGCATATATTTTTGGCGAGTTGCCTCACCTCCTCTTATATGTCTTTCAGCCTTATTTTCATCTAAAATTTTTTTAGCCTCCACAGCAAGTGATGGATTTATCTTTCTCAAACGTTCTGTAATATCTTTGTGTACTGTACTTTTACTTATTCCAAACTTTTTTGCAGCTCCTCTAACCGTATCCTTAGAATCTATTATGTAATGTGCAACTTCAATTGCACGCTCATCAATGTATAACCTTCCCACGAAAAAACCCCCATTCTGAATACGCTTTAATTAATTGTATTCAATGGGGGTTCGTGTTATGATTGCTATTTAATTTTATAATCTAATCATTTACATATTCATTTAAAGGTTTAACTCTATAACAAAGTTCACCCATATCAGCTGTTGGAACATATCCAGCCCTTGCATTTATAACATCTGGAATTCTGTTTACAATGCTTGCACAAGTAAGTTCAACAGTTGCAGGTTTTTCAACAACGATTGTTGTATCTGGTTCACCATATACAGTCCATTCGTTTTTATCAAATTCATCTGGTGCATAAACTTTTCCGATACATTCAGTTTCTAAAAGAATTCCCTCTTCAGTTTCAGTTGTAACAACAGCACTCATTCCTGTTGCTTCTCCTGCTTTTACAGTCATTCCTAAAGTAGAAGATTCAAGGTCTGCACTATATGTTTGTGGCACACATTTTTGTCTTTGAGAAATAACATGAAGTCCTAATTTTTCAGCAAGCCAACCATTTACATTCCACATATAAGATGGAAGATATTCTCCGCTTTCAATTATTGCATTTCTTTCTTCATCAGAAATTTTGTCAACTGAAGCTACTTCTTTATCAAAATCTTCAAGAGATAATCCAGCACCATGAGCTCTTGCAAGAGCAATACCATAATCTTCTACATTGTAACTAGAACTTCCTTTAATCTTAGTGATTTTTTGAGTTGAACCAGCTATTGAAGAAATCAATTGTCCCCAATATATGTCTTGGTAACCACTTCCTGTTATTGTACAATTTGTTCTTTTAGCAATTTCATCTAATTTATTTGTAATTCTAGGATTTGAATTTGCAGGGAAAAATGCTTCTTCACAAGTTGTAATTGCGTTTATTCCTAACTCAGCACATAATGTTAATACATCTTCCAAATCTTTAATCAAACTCATTGTCATAACAATAGCTATATCAGGTTTTGTAGCCTCTAAAACTTCTCTTGCATTATCCATAGATGATATTACTACGCCTTTGTTTTCAGAGCCAATTATTTCGCCGATATCTTTTCCTATAACGTTTGGATTAATATCAAATGCCGAAACAACCTCTGCACCTTTTTCATAAACATACCTCATAGTATATTTGGCCATCTTTCCTGTACCAATTTGTGCCACTCTTACTTTTCTTTCCATAATAATTCCTCCTTAGTTTTTATTTATATTAATTTTAAATTAATACCTAAACTTTTATCCAGTTTAAAT
>CAZTCE010000038.1:0-8278 GCA_964612205.1 uncultured Eubacteriales bacterium
TTTGTATATTTTGGCAGGAGGTAATATTATGAGTAGTGAAGAGGTTCGTTCTGTAAGCAGAGCTAAAACGCTCAAGAACATGGCTCAAGGTATTGCCAATATGGCTGCCGAGCAGATTCAAGTGGACCGAAGTAAGAAAGGAATTCTTTTGTGTGAAGGAAAAGACACGAGTTTCGATGTCACTTTGTATTCGGCCGTTTATCCTGAATTAATAGTAGTACCTGCAAATGGATGCACCGACGTAATTAAGCTTATACCATTTTTGCGGAAGTATTCCGAGTATCCTGTTTATGGAATAATCGACAGAGATAATTGTTCCAAAAAGCTGATTCGCAAGCGTCAACGTGATGAAGGCATCTATTCAACCAAGTTACCTTTCATTGAAAATGTAATTTGTTGCCCAGAAGTTTTGAAAATCATGTGCAAGATATATGGTCAAAACTATACTGAGGTTTTGAGAGAAGTTAGAACTTCTCTTGCCGAGATTTTGGCGGAAAAGATGAATCTATTGAATCCTTTCAACATTGAACTTCCTAAAGATGAAGTAGTGCAATCTGTGTCAGTGATTATTGTTACGAAAAGTCGCAAGGTTGTCAAAAATATTGAGCTTTCAAACATCATGTATACTTTTAGGGATAAAGCAATAGTTGGCAAAGTCGCAGATGCAATGGGATATAGGAGTCGTGAGAACTATTATCGTGAGTTGAAAGCACAGATGAATGGTGAACATGGTTCTGCTATCATTATGGCAATGGCAAAATATTTGCCTGACATTAAATATTCAGAATGACGAAAGCTCACCTTGCGTTTTTTGCGTAAGGTGAGCTTTTCAAAAGAACCAAGATTAAAAACATATAAAAAATATCAAAAAACTCTTGCATCCTACGGAAATCCGTTGTATAATAGTTGACGATGTGAGTATGCGTTGATGCAAGATGTGGCTGCCCCACAGTGGCAGGGAACTCTTGCGGAGTATGTCTGATTTCAAATCGGGCGACAAGGGTAAGAAAGGCACTTTCCCCAGGCGTTACGCTTGGGTTTAATTATGGGTAAAAATGAAACACCCGGGTGCGTGTATGCTTGTCGGCACAAATATTTTAAATTAGGAGGGAAACCAAATGCCAAAAGCAAACAAAACAACTACAAACGTAGGAAAGGAAAGAATTAGAATTAGACTTAAAGCTTTCGACCATGCAATCTTAGATCAGTCTGCTCAAAAAATAGTAGATACTGCTAAACGTACGGGTGCAAGCGTTTCAGGTCCAATTCCACTACCTACAAAGAAAGAAGTGATAACTGTTATTAGATCACCTCATAAGTACAAAGATTCAAGAGAACAATTTGAGATGAGAACACACAAGAGAGTTATTGACATTCTTTATCCAACAGCTAAAACAGCTGAAGCACTTATGAAAGTTGAATTACCAGCTGGCGTTGAAGCTGAAATGAAAATCGATGAATAATGTACTTATTTATATAAATTAGATTTTCAAAATAGCAGTATAAAAAGTTCGGTCATGTTCAAGTATGAACCAATAACCAAGGAGGTATTTTAAAATGAAAAAAGGAATTTACGGTAAAAAATTAGGAATGACTCAAATTTTTGATGAAAACGGATTAGTTATTCCAGTAACAGTTGTAGAAGTTGAGCCATGCGTTGTAATTAGAAAGAAAACTGTTGAAACAGATGGTTATAATGCAATTCAAATAGCAACTGGAGAAATCAAAGAAAAACATATGAATAAACCTATGAAGGGAATTTTTGATAAAGCAGGAATTGCTTACAAAAAATACATTAAAGAGTTAAGAATTGATAATGTAGATGATTACAATGTTGGAGACGAAATCAAAGCTGATATTTTCGCAGCTGGAGAACTTGTTGATGTTCAAGGAACTTCAAAAGGAAAAGGTTTCCAAGGTGTTATTAAAAGACACGGACAACACATCGGACCAAAAGGACACGGTTCTATGTATCACAGAAGACCAGGTTCTATGGGACCAACATCTTCACCTGGAAGAGTATTCCCAGGTAAAAAATTACCAGGACAAACAGGTAAAGAAACAATTACTGTTCAAAATTTACAAGTTGTTAAAGTAGATATGGACAAGAACGTTATTTTAATTAAAGGTTCAGTTCCTGGATACAAAAAATCTTTAGTTAGAATCAAAGATGCAGCCAGAACAGCTGTAGCTAAGAGTGCTAAATAATGGAAGGAGGAAAAGTAAATCCCTAAAGTTGATTTATTAAACATAGAAGGTAAAAAGGTTGGCGATATCGAACTTGCAGATAGCATTTTCGCAATTGATGTTAACGAAGACGTTATGCACGAAGTTGTTGTTAATTATTTAGCTAACCAAAGACAAGGTACAGCTTCTACCAAAACACGTAGCGAAGTTACTGGTGGCGGAAAGAAACCTTGGAAACAAAAAGGAACAGGTCGTGCTAGACAAGGTAGCATCAGAGCTCCACAATGGATTAAAGGTGGTATTGCTTTAGGACCTAAACCAAGAAGTTATAAATACACATTAAATAAAAAAGTTAAGAGACTTGCTCTTAAATCTGCTCTTTCATCAAAAGTTCAAGAAAACAATATCATTGTTTTAGATGCTTTAAATTTTGATGAAATCAAAACAAAAAACATGGCTAAAGTATTAGAAAACATTAAAGCTAACAAAGCATTAATCGTTCTTGCTGAAAAGAATTTAAATGTTCAAGTTTCTGCAAGAAACATCCCTAATACAAAAACAGCATTAGTTAACACAATCAATACTTATGATATTTTGAAATATGAAACATTGGTTGTAACTAAAGATGCTGTAGCTAAAATTGAGGAGGTGTACGCATAATGGTTGCTGAAGATATAATCGTAAGACCAATTATTACAGAAAAAAGCAGTTTTGCAATGAGCGAAGGTAAGTACACATTCGAAGTAAGCAAAAAAGCAACAAAAATCGACATTAGAAATGCAGTTGAAAAATTGTTTGGTGTAAAAGTAATTAACGTTAATACTGTTAATATGAAAGGTAAACCAAAAAGACAAGGTGTGCATGCTGGTAAAACTTCTGATTGGAAGAAAGCTATTGTTACAATCGACACAAATCCAGGAGAAATGACATACCTAGAAAAAGGCGGAAAAGAAAAGAAACTTGATAAAAAATATAAAACAAGTATCGAAGAATTTGGCGCTTAGGTTAAAAGTTAAAGATTAAATTTATATAACCCGATAAATTTTAGTCTGCAAAATTAACCGACAATAATAAATAAAAAGGAGATAAATAAAATGGGTATTAAACAATATCAACCAACAACACCATCTAGAAGAAACATGACTGTATCTACTTTTGAAGAAATTACAAAATCAAAACCAGAAAGATCTTTAACAACAAGTTTAAAGAAAAATGCTGGTAGAAACTCTTATGGTAGAATCACAGTTAGACATCAAGGTGGCGGTTCAAGAAGAAAATACAGAATTATTGATTTTAAAAGAAGAAAAGACGATGTTCCAGCTACTGTTATTGCAATCGAATACGATCCAAACAGAACAGCTAACATCGCATTAATTCAATATGAAGATGGAGAAAAAGCATATATCTTAGCTCCTATCGGATTAAAAGTTAATGATAAAGTTATGTCTGGTGTAAATGCAGATATCAAACCAGGTAACTGCTTACCAATTTCATCAATTCCAGTTGGTACTATGATTCATTGTATCGAATTAAAACCAGGAAAAGGTGCTCAAATGGTAAGAAGTGCTGGTAACTCAGCTCAACTTATGGCTAGAGAAGGTAAATATGCACACGTTAGACTTCCTTCAGGAGAAATGAGACTTGTAAGAAGTGACTGTAAAGCAGTTATCGGTCAAGTTGGTAATACTGATCACGAAAACATTAAACTTGGTAAAGCAGGTAAGAGCAGATGGCTTGGTAAAAGACCAGAAGTTAGAGGTTCTGTTATGAACCCTAATGATCACCCACACGGTGGTGGTGAAGGTAAATCACCAGTTGGTAGACCAGGACCTGTTACTCCTTGGGGTAAACCAGCTCTTGGATACAAGACTAGAAACAAGAAGAAACCTAGCAACAAGTTTATAGTTAAGAGAAGAAATTCTAAATAGAAGGAGGAAAATTAAATGGCTAGATCAATTAAAAAAGGTCCATATGTTGATGCTAAACTTTTAGCTAGAGTTGAAAAAATGAATGCTGAAAACAAAAAAGAAGTTTTAAAAACTTGGTCAAGAGCATCTACAATATTCCCTCAAATGGTTGGACATACAATAGCTGTACATGATGGAAGAAAGCATGTTCCAATATATATATCAGATGAAATGATAGGTCATAAATTAGGAGAGTTTGCTCCAACAAGAACTTTTAAAGGTCATGCTGGTGACAAAACAACTAAAAACAAATAATTAATAAGTATGGAAGGAGAATCGCAAGATGGAATCAAGAGCGAGTTACAAATATGCTAGAATCTCAGCTATGAAAGTAAAAATCGTTATCGATTTAATCAGAGGTAAAGATGTTGACGAGGCACTAGCTATATTAAAGTTTACACCTAAAGCTGCATCTCCATTAGTTGAGAAAGTTTTAAAATCAGCTATCGCAAATGCTGAAAATAATTTTAACATGGATAGAAGCAAATTGTATGTTGCTGAAATCTATGCTAACCAAGGTCCAACAATGAAGAGAATTAGAGCAGCTACACAAGGTAGAGCTAATAGAATTAGAAAAAGAACTTCTCATATCGAAGTTGTTTTAAAAGAGAGAGAATAGTAGGAAAGGAGGAAGTTAAAAAATGGGACAAAAAATGGATCCACATGGATTAAGAGTTGGAATTATTAAAGATTGGGATTCTAAATGGTATGCAAACAAAAAAGATTTTGCTGATAATTTAGTTGAAGATTATAAAATAAGAGAATTTTTAAAGAAAAAATTATATGATGCTGGCGTTTCAAAAATACAAATCGAAAGAAGAGCAAATGCAACTAACGTTAGCGTGTTAACAGCTAAACCAGGTATCGCACTTGGAAAAAGCGGTGAGAAAATCACTAAAGTTAGAGCTGATTTAACAAAATTATTAAAGAAAGATGTTTCTATTAACATAGTAGAAGTTAAGAATGTTGATACAGATGCACAATTAGTTGCTGAAAATATTGCTTCTCAACTTGAAAGAAGAATTTCATACAGAAAAGCTATGAAACAATGTATGGCAAAAGCTATGAAAGCTGGAGCAAAAGGTATTAAAACTGCTTGTTCTGGAAGACTTGGCGGAGCTGAAATCGCAAGAAGCGAATTCTATAGAGAGGGTACAATTCCACTTCAAACATTAAGAGCTGATATTGATTATGGATTTGCAGAAGCAAATACAACTTATGGAAAAATCGGTATTAAAGTTTGGATTTATAAAGGTGAAGTACTTCCTACTAAAAAAGTAGAAGGAGGTAGAGCATAATGCCATTAATGCCAAAAAGAAGTAAATATAGAAAAATGCAAAAAGGCAGAAACAGAGGTAGAGCTACAAGAGGAACTGAAGTAACTTATGGAGAATATGGTCTTCAAGCTTTAGAAGCTGGTTGGATTACTTCTAACCAAATCGAAGCAGCCAGAATAGCTATGACTCGTTTTATTAAAAGAGGCGGTAAAGTTTGGATTAAAATATTCCCAGACAAACCAATTACAAAGAAACCTGCTGAAACTCGTATGGGTAGCGGAAAAGGTTCACTAGAATATTGGGTAGCAGTTGTTAAACCAGGAAGAATTTTATTTGAGATGGAAGGTGTTTCTGAAGAAATAGCTAGAGAAGCATTTAGACTTGCTGCTCATAAACTTCCAATTAAAACAAAATTCGTGTTAGCTAATAAAACTGAAGGTGGTGAAGACGATGAAGGTTAATGAAATCAGAAAAATGTCTTCATCGGATTTAGAAAAAGAATTAGTTGAATTAAAATCTGAATTATTTAAATTAAGATTTCAATTAGCTACAAATGGACTAGATAATCCGATGAAAATTAGAAATGCAAAAAAAGATATTGCTAAGATTAAAACAATCTTAAGAGAAAGAGAATTACAAGACGCAGAATAATTTGCAGATGTGATTCGGACAATAATGAAATCCTAAGAAAGGAGAAATAAAAATGTCAGAAGAGAGAGCACTTAGAAAAACAAGAACTGGTAAAGTTATAAGTGACAAAATGGACAAGACAGTTGTAGTTGCTGTTGAAACAGGTTACAAACATCCATTGTATGGTAAAATCATGAAAAGAACTTTTAAATTAAAAGCTCATGATGAAAACAATGAATGTGGAATCGGTGATACAGTAAAAGTTATGGAAACAAGACCTCTATCAAAGGATAAAAGATGGAGAGTAGTAGAAATTATTGAAAAAGCCAAATAGTTTAAAACACGTGAAAATCAGCGCCTTGCGAAATATTTTTTATTAGTTTGGTGCTCAGCGTACCATCGTACGCTTCCGCGCTCGCACTAACAAAAAAATTCCGCAAATCACTAATTTTGCCGTGTTTTAAATGAGAAAATGCGATAGAATAACTAAAAAGTTTGTTTTATAATAGTTAGTTAATTTGGTGTAGGTCCTTGAGATAGAGGATAGATGCACCTGAAAGGAGAAAAGAAAATGATACAACAACAAACAATATTAAAAGTTGCTGATAATACTGGTGCAAAAGAGTTAATGTGCATTAGATGTCTTGGTGGTTCTTTTAGAAAATTCGCTAACATCGGTGATGTTATCGTTGCTTCTGTAAAGAGTGCAGCACCAGCTGGAATGGTAAAAAAAGGCGATGTTGTTAAAGCTGTTATCGTTAGAAGCAAAAAAGGTATTCATAGACCTGATGGTTCTCATATTAAATTTGACGAGAATGCAGCTGTAATTATAAAAGAAGACAAAACTCCAAGAGGAACTCGTATATTTGGGCCTGTTGCGAGAGAATTGAGAGAAAAAGAGTATATGAAAATTGTCTCTTTAGCTCCAGAAGTTTTATAAAAAATATAAAAGGTAGGTGTAAAATAAATGAATAATCTACACATCAAAAAAGGCGACACAGTTATGATTAATTCAGGTGCTGATAAAGGCAAAAAAGGTAAAGTACTTGAAGTGTTACCAAAAGATAATAAAGTAGTTGTAGAAGGTGTTAACGTTAGAACTAAACACACTAAACCTAGAAAAGCTGGAGAGGCAGGCGGAATCATTAAAGCTGAAGTTGCATTTAATGCGTCTAAAGCTAATGTATTTTGCCCAAAATGCGAAAAAGGTGTTAGAACTAAAGTTAATATAAACAAAGACGGCTCTAAGGTTAGAGTTTGTGCAAAATGTGGAGAAGAATTAAAATAAGAAGGGAGGTAATCATAAATGTCAAATTTGGCAGAAGTTTATAAAAAAGAAGTTGTTCCTGCATTAATGAAAAAATTCAATTATAAATCAGTTATGCAAGCTCCAAAGCTAGAAAAAATCGTTATTAACATGGGCGTAAGCGATGTTAAAGATAATGCTAAAGCTTTAGAAAATGCTATGAGAGATTTAGGAATCATTACAGGACAAAAAGTTGTTTCAACTAAAGCAAAGAAATCAATTGCTGGTTTCAAAATTAGAGAAGGAATGGAAATTGGATGCAAAGTTACTTTGAGAAGTAGCAGAATGTATGATTTTGCTGAAAGATTATTTAGTGTTGCACTTCCAAGAGTAAGAGATTTTAGAGGATTATCTCCAAATTCTTTTGATGGAAGAGGAAACTATTCAATGGGTGTTAAAGAACAATTAATATTCCCGGAAATCGAGTATGATAAAATCGATAAAATTAGAGGTATGGACATTATATTTGTTACAACAGCTAAAACAGATGAAGAAGCTAGAGCACTATTAGAGCTTCTTGGAATGCCATTTTCAAAGTAAAGGAGGATATTTAGATGGCTAAAAAATCAATGATAGCAAAACAAAAATTAACTCCTAAATATAGTACAAGATATTACAATAGATGTAAAATTTGTGGAAGACCACATGCATATATTCGTAAATATGGTATTTGCAGAATTTGTTTTAGAGAATTAGCTCATAAAGGACAAATACCAGGAGTTAAAAAAGCAAGTTGGTAAACCAACTAAATTAGAGCATTAGGGATTAGACGTTAGATGCTCTATTTACAAAAATTAATATGGAAAGTAGAGAGTCTAATCTCTAATTCCTAAAACTTATATAGAAAGGAGTAAAGTAAATGAACATTACTGATCCAATAGCAGATATGCTAACAAGAATTAGAAATGCAA
>CAZTCE010000039.1:0-8234 GCA_964612205.1 uncultured Eubacteriales bacterium
GCTCTGCAAAAGCCTGATCATCGGTTCAAATCCGATTGTCGCCTCCAAATTTAAAAAACCTCGAAAGCGTGGTGTTAACTGCGCTTTCGAGGTTTTTGCTTTGCTAATAGGTTTGCAATATACAATTTGAAAATGTTTTTGATATAGATTTAATTATAAAATTTCGAAAATAATTTGCTAAATTTTCTTTACGGAAAGACAAAAAATTATTGCTTTTAAATTTTAGTAATGCTATGATTTAAGTGTGTAAAAATACAAAAGAAAGGGGCTTTTAAAATATGAAAGCAAAGAAAATTTTATT
Organism: uncultured Eubacteriales bacterium; assembly: GCA_964612205.1. Classification (GTDB taxonomy): domain Bacteria; phylum Bacillota; class Clostridia; order TANB77; family UBA1234; genus UBA1234. Next base: position 302 of record CAZTCE010000039.1, read on the forward strand.
TTCGTTATTTGCAAGTATGTTAGTGCTTTTCGCCATGAGTGCTAGTGTGTTTGCAGGAGAAGCTAAAATTGGTGATACTTCATACAATACTTTAGCTGAAGCAATTAACAGTATTGATACTTCTGAAGAAATTATAGCGATTAATTTAACTAGTGATGTAAATTTAGAAAACTCACTTGAAATTTCTGGTGGTAAGAAGTTTAAACTTAATTTGAATGGTCACACAATTTCAGCACCAGAAGCTACTTTAGTAATTCAAAATGCTAATGTTACAATAACAGGTACTGGTACAATTAAAGAAACATCTCCTAATCTTGGTGCTGTTATATTAAAGGGTGCTAACACAAGTGTTGCTAATTATACAAAAGTAGTTATTGATAAAAATGTTACATTAGAAGGTTGGTCACCACTTTTCATTAGAGAATATGAAAAGGGTAATAACAATAGTGCTTACGGAATAGTAGCAGATGTATATGGCACACTTAATGGTGTAAATGACAAAAGTGGTGCTATTGGAAATGGTATATATATTAATGGAAGTATTTCTGCAACTGAGAATTGTCCAATAATTAATATATATCCATCTGCTAAAATATCTGGAACAGATATTGGTATTTCTGCATTAGGTCAAGCAATTTGGAACATTTATGGCGGTAAAATATCTGGTCAAACAGCTATTTATCAAAAAGCAGGACAAATAAATATTTTTGATGGCGAATTTAGTGCAAGTGGAGAAAATAAAGACTATGAATATAATGGCAATGGATGTAATTCAACTGGTGATGCAATCGTTGTAGATTCTTGCTCTTATCCAAGTGGAGTTCCTTCACTTAACATATATAGTGGAATTTTTTCAAGCAAAAATAATAATGCGGTTGCAAGTTACACATATAACAATGCTTCATCTGGTGAAATTTCTATTTTTGCTGGTGAATTTACATCAGATCCAACAAAATTTTTGAAAACTAATAAAGATGTTAGTAATATTGATAATAAATATATAGTTCCAATAGTTACTGTCGATGATGATCCTTGTGGTAGCTTCTTAAAGGCATTAGAAATTGTTAATGATGGCGAAACAATTAAAATGTTAGAAAATATTAGCTTAACAGAACAAATTACTCTTTCTGCTAAAGCTATAACACTTGATTTGAATGGTAAAAAATTATCTTCTAGTGCTGCCACTGGATTTAGGTTAAATCCTATGTCAAAGTTTACATTAGATGATACGAGTAAAGTAAAAGGTGAATATGTAGCTGAGTATATAGCTTTTCGTGTCTATGGTGATAAAGATAACAATTCAAACATAACAGAATTGATTATAAAACCTGATGTTATTGTTAAATCGAAAAATATGTGTTGTGTGTTCATAGTGCAAAAAGGCGCGAAACTTATCACAGATGGTACACTTAGTGCTTGGGGAGAATATGCAACAATTCAAGGAAATGGTTTAGCAGAATCTGCAGGTGTTGAAGTATACATTAATGGTGGAGCTGTATCATCCTCAGATAAAGCTTGTGCAATATATTTCCCAAGTTCTGGTATTTTAAGTGTGTCAGGTGATGCTTATGTAATTGGTAAATCAGCAATCTATCAAAAATCTGGTGGATTAACAGTTGGCGGTAATGCCAAAATTGAAGCAATTGGCAATAATGATGATTATGTTTATAGCGGAGATGGCTGTAATTTAACTGGTGATGCGATTATCATAGACTCATGTGGATATCCAGGTGGTGCACCTAAAGTTAGCATAACTGGTGGATGTTTTAAAAGCCTAAAAAACAAAGCAATAGGAAGCTATGTGAAAGATGATAATTATACAAAAATTACTGGTTTTGTTTCTGGTGGATATTTTACATCAGATCCAACTGAATTTTTGGCAGAAGGCAAAATCGCGGTAAAATCTGATAATAAAGACTATTTATATATGGTTGTTGATAAAGATCCAAATATAACTGTTGAAACTAAAGCTGAAGGGTTTGAAACTCTTGTTAGTGGGGATTCTTCAATAGAAGGAATTGGAGATGTTGTTGTAAGTTTTCTAAATACAGATTATATGAAAAGTATGGTTGCTACATTAGCGAATGATCCATCTTTTATAAATTCTGAAGCAGCAATAGAAGCTGCTCAAAAAATTTCTGGTTATGCTTCAGGTGAATCAAAAGTAGTTGTTACAATTAAGCCTTATATGGAAGTTGAAATTGTTGGTTATGAATCAGGAGAAAACGAAAAAGCGTTAACTCTTGATATTACTCCTAAATATAACATAGTAGTAAGCTTAAGTGGTGATAGTTCAGAATCTATTACACTTGTAAGTGGCGAAACAATGTCTATTACTGATTCTGTTCAAATAGGAATTAAATTGCCAGCAGGTTTTGCCCCTGCAAATACAACAATATATATAAATCATAAAGGTTATATTTATATTGCATGGAGAGGTATTGAGAATTCATTTACTTTTACAAATCCTGATGGATTTTCACGATTTGTTGTAAAAACAACTGAAGATACTGTTGCAAATAGATATAAGTCTAGTGAGAATCCGCAAGGAATATCAATAGCATACGATACTTTAGCAGGTGCCATCAAAGAAGCGAATAATGATGACATTATTGGGCTAAAAAAAGATACTGCAGAGGTTGTAACTGTTAATAGAGTTGTTACATTTACATTTGATACGAAAGATAAGAATTTTAGCGGTGAAATTAAAGCAGGATCAAATGTAGAACTTACAATTACTGATGGAAACACACCAAGCAAAAAAGTATATACCTTTACTGCAAAAGAAGAAGTCCCTAGCGAAGAAAAACCAGTTGGCGGCAGCAGTTCTACAATAGTTAAATATACTGTAAAATTTGAAACAAATTGTGATTCAAAAATAGAAAATGTAAGTGTTGAAAGAAATGAAAAAGTAAAAGAGCCAAAAGCTCCAGTAAGAGAAGGCTATTCATTTGTTGGTTGGTATACAGACAAAGATTGTACAAATGCTTACGATTTTGATAGCAAAGTAACCAGTCCATTTACTCTATATGCTAAATGGGTAGAAGTTGTTGAACAATGGAAAAATCCATTTGAAGATGTTAACGAAAATCAATGGTTCTACGAAGCAGTTGAATTTGCAAATAAAAAATCGTTATTTAACGGAATGTCATCAACAAAGTTCGGACCAGATGTTTCTATGACAAGAGCAATGCTTGTAACAGTTCTTTATCGTTGGGCTGGTGAACCAGAAGTTTCTGGTGTAAGCAAATTTGCAGACGTTGTAAAAGGTTCATACTATGAAAAAGCTCTTATATGGGCTGAGAAAAACGGAATTGTTACTGGAGTAACAGAAACAGAATTTAAACCAGATATGGAAATAACAAGAGAGCAAATCATTGTTATAATGTTTAGATTTGCTAACTATATGAAATTTGATGTAAGTGTAGGCGAGGATACAAATATTCTTTCTTACGAAGATTTTAATGAAATCTCTGAATATGCAATTCCAGCAATACAATGGGCAGTTGGAGCAAACCTTGTAAAAGGAAATACTGCATCAACTTTAGACCCACGTTCTAACACAACAAGAGCTCAAGTTGCTACAATTCTACAAAGATTTATTGAAAATAATTAAAAAAGGTTAAATATCGTGCTATGGAGAGCTTTCTTCATAGCACGTTTTAATTTCTTTTCGGCTGAAACCTTGACAATTGCCTTGAAAAGCTTGTATAATACTAACTGAAAATACTTTCTGGAGGTAATTTTGGTGGAAGTAAATTTAGAAACTACTGGCATTGATGTTGAGCAAAACAAACAAAATGAAGAAGATAAGCAATACATACTTAAAATACAAAATGGCGACGAAGCTTCTTTGAATCAAATAATGGAAAAGTATAAAAATCTTGTATATTCAAGGGCTAAGTCATTTTTCTTAGTTGGTGCTGAGCAAGAAGACATCATTCAAGAAGGAATGATAGGTCTTTTTAAAGCAATCAAGGGTTACGATTTAGAAAAGAATGTAACCTTTAAATCTTTTGCTGATTTGTGCATCAGAAGGCAGATTATTTCTGCTATAAAAGCTTCAACTAGACAAAAACATATTCCACTTAATTCATATCTTTCATTAAATAAAAGTGCTTTTGATGAAGATACTGATAGGGAAGTGATGGAACAACTTGATGTTGACACTGTTCCAGATCCGCTTGAAACAATTACCAAAAAAGAAACGTATCGCAATTTAGAAATTAAGATGACAGAAATATTAAGCGATTTTGAACAGCAAGTTTTTAATGAATATTTGAATGGTGAATCTTATAACAGCATCGCCTTAAAATTAAAAACACATTCAAAAGCTGTTGACAATGCTATTCAAAGAATAAAGAAAAAAGTTGAAAAACATATAGAAATTGATGAAAAAATTTAGTTCATCATGCTTCCATAGCTCAGCTGGCAGAGTGCGTCCTTGGTAAGGACGAGGTCACGGGTTCGACTCCCGTTGGAAGCTCCATATTAAAACTAGAGGAAAGCTAGCTAAATCAAGTGTTTGGCTGGCTTTCTTTTTTGACTATTTTAGTTAAATTATCTGTTGGATTAATTGATTTTCAAGAGTCAATATGCTAGACTTTAATTGGAGAGGGAGCGGTTATATGAATAAAAAAATTATGTTGACAGTAATAGTTGTTTGTGTTACAATAATTCTTGCTGGTTGCAAGAACGGAAAACCAAATGTTGAAACTAATGACAGTTTCAATGTTTCTTCACGGAAGTGGTGAAAATTCAGAGTTATCTTCTATTTTAGAGCGTTCGGGAGATAATGAAAAACCACAACAAGAAGAAGTTTATAAGTATAATGAATCGGGTAAAATAATAATAGTGATGTATCATAAATTTGCAGAGGTAGAAACTGACGAATATTCAAGGTCGTTTGAAAATTTCAGAAAAGATTTAGAATATCTTTATGAGCTTGGCTATCGAACGGTATCTTTAAACGATTATTTAGAAAATAATATGAAAGTTCCAGTTGGATGTACACCTATTATTTTAACGTTTGATGATGGCACAAAAGGACAGTTTAATTTAATAGAGGATAGTGAAGACAAATTAGTTGCAAATCCTAATTCAGCGGTTGGAATTATGGAAGATTTTTATAAGTCACATCCTGATTTTGGTTTAAATGGAACTTTTTTTATAAACGGTTCGGGCTTCTTTTCTGGTAGCGGAACAGAAAAGGAACGTTTGGAATACTTAATAAGCAAAGGTTTTGAAATAGGCAATCATACAAATACTCATGTTTATTTGAATAAGGCTTCGGCTGAAACAATTCAAAAAGAGATTGGAACAGTTAGTAATAAAGTTAGTGAGTTGGTTGATTATAAGATTAATTCACTTGCATTACCATTTGGTATTAGCTCAAAAGAATATAAAAATTATATTGCTAAAGGCGTTTATGATAATCAAGAGTATGAGAATAAAATTATTTTGTTGGTGGGAGCAAATCCAGCACCAAGTCCAACTAGTGAAAAATTAAATCTTTTAAGTTTGCCAAGGGTGCGTGCAACGGGCGGAAATAAAAGAGTTGATTGTGATTTATATTATTGGCTTGATGTGATGGGAAAAAATCCTGAGATGAAATATGTTAGATTAAATAGTGAATCCAAAGATGCAGAAAATTAGATTTTGGATTTAGAAAAGGAAGGAGAATTTTTTTGACAGAAGAATTAAAAGAAAAAGAGGTTAGAACTAATAAACCATATAGAAAACATTATAGTAAGAAGCCTTATGTTAGGAAAACAAACGATAAAAAGGCAGAAAATCAATTAGAAAATGCAACTGCTGAAAAAGAAAACGTTTCTGAAAATATTGCAGAAACATTAACCAAAAAACGTACAACTTATGCACGCAAGGAAAGAGTAAATCGCTTAAATAATACAGAAGATGTTCCTAAAAAACGTGAAAGAACAGTTAGAACACGCACTAAAAAATCAGATGCTGCTAATTCACAAAACGAAGCAATTTTAGAATCAAGAAAAACAATAAAACCAATTGTTGAGAAAAAGTTAATAGCACCAAGTAATAATAGTTTAAAAAGAGAAAGATTAAAAATTATACCGCTTGGTGGTTTAGAAGAAGTTGGAAAGAATATGACAGTTTTTGAATATGGAAATGAAATGTTTCTATTAGATTGCGGAATTGCTTTCCCAGAAGATGATTTGCTTGGTGTAGATTTGGTTATGCCAGATATCACATATCTTGAAAAGAACAAATCAAAATTAAAAGGTATGGTTATAACTCACGGACATGAAGACCACATTGGATCAATTCCTTATGTTTTAAAATCTATCAACACACCGATTTATGCAACAAGATTAACTTTAGGATTAATTAAAAACAAATTAGAAGAACACAAATTAGTTAGAGGAACTGCTTTAAAATGTGTTAAAGCAGGAGATATAATTGAACTTGGTAAATCATTTAAAATTGAATTTATTCAGTCAACCCATAGTATTGCAGATTCTGTTATGGTGGCAATTCATACACCTATTGGAACCATTGTGCATACTGGAGATTTTAAAGTTGACTTTACGCCTATTGATGGTAGAGTAATGGATTTTACAAGGCTTGCAGAGCTTGGTAAAGAAGGAGTGCTTGCACTTATGTCTGATAGCACAAACTCTGAAAGAGAAGGCTTTACAATGTCTGAAAGCACAGTTGGTAAGGTGTTTGATAATATTTTTGCTGACTGTAAGAAAAGAATTGTTGTTGCAACTTTTGCTTCAAATGTTCATAGGGTGCAACAGATTGTTAATTCTGCAATGAAAAACAATAGAAAATTGGCGATTTGCGGAAGAAGTATGTTAAATGTTATGACAGTTGCAAAAGATTTAGGATATTTAAATATTCCTGAAGGAATGCTTATTGACATCGAAGAAATTGATGATTATACACCAGATAGATTAGTAATAATTACAACCGGAAGCCAAGGAGAAACAATGGCAGGCTTATCAAGAATGGCGGCTGGCTCTCATAGACAAGTTACTTTAAATAGTGAAGATTTAGTTATCTTATCAGCTTCTCCAATACCTGGAAATGAAAAATTGGTTTCAAATGTGATTGATGATTTATACAAACTTGGTGTGGAAGTTGTTTACCATGCTTTAGCTGATATTCACGTTTCTGGACATGCTTGCAAAGAAGAACAAAAATTGATTTTGTCTTTAGTAAAGCCAAAATATTTTATTCCTGTTCATGGTGAATATCGTCATATCAGAACTCATGCTGAAACAGCTATGAAAGTTGGAATACCAGAGGAAAATATTGCACTTTTAGTAAATGGCAAGGTGCTTGAATTAGATAGAAACTTCTGCAAGATTACAGGAAGTGTTCCTGCCGGAAGAGTATTTATTGATGGTCTTGGCGTTGGTGATGTTGGAAACATCGTTCTTCGTGATAGACAACATCTTTCTCAAGACGGTCTTATAATCGTTGTTATTGCAATGGATAAGAGAACTGGAAAAATTTTATCAGGCCCTGATTTGATTTCAAGAGGATTTGTTTATGTTAGAGAGTCTGAAGACTTGATGGAAGAAATGAAAATTGAAGTTGCCAAAGATTTAGCTAAGTTTGAAGAAAATGGCACTAAAGAGTGGTCAACTATCAAGAATACAATTAAAGACACTTTACACGATTTTGTTTATACAAAAACAAAAAGAAATCCAATGGTTATACCTATAATTTCAGAAATTTAAAAAAAACACCACGAAGCTTTGCTACGGGTTGATAAGGCGGTATAGTAACTTATTACATCTGTGGCATTGCAAAGGGAAGAAATTAGGCTTTGACTTAGACGGTCAGAGCCTTTTTCTTTTGCAATAAAATCCGCACATTCGTCTTTTGATTCGACTTGATTTATAATTAACACATCAAAATCAAGGAGGTTCATTATGACAACATT
>CAZTCE010000040.1:0-8053 GCA_964612205.1 uncultured Eubacteriales bacterium
AGCATTAACAATGCTTACAAAGATTTTTTTATTAAACAAGTGTCAAACTTCCGAGTAAAAAATAAATTTGACAATACAAAGTTTTGTGATATAATAAAAAGCAGTTGAAAAGAAAAAACTTTGAAGAGGAGAGTAAGTAGAAAAAAAGCTTACAGAGAGCTAAGCAAAGGTGGAAGCTTGGCAGTTTGAAATTTACTGAAAATCACCTCTGAGTTTTAATGCTGAAAGCAATCGCAACTAAGCATTAACGTTTTTCTCACGTTACAGAGAACTCATATGATAGTATGTAGGTGGTATAGCAAAGTTATCAAGCACTTTGTCCTAAAATACTTAGGGCAAGGTGCTTTTTCATATTTAATAGATACTAGGTAAATATTTTTGACCAAAAGCCAAAAATAAACTTAACATCGAACACAAAACACTTACATAAAAGTGAAAAAATAAAAGGAGGAATTTTAAAATGTACAAAAAAGTTTCAACTAATTTGGACAGTGTCGAAAGAGAAAAAGAAGTCATTGAATTTTGGAAAAAGAATGACATCTTCAAAAAAAGTTTAGAAATCAGAGAAGGCCATCCAACATTTATGTTTTATGATGGACCACCAACAGCAAATGGAAAACCACACATCGGTCACATCGAAACTAGGGTGTTCAAAGATGTTATTCCTAGATTTTGGACAATGAAAGGTTATGAAGTTCCAAGAAAAGCTGGTTGGGATACACATGGTCTTCCAGTTGAACTTGAAGTTGAAAAATTGCTTGGAATAAATGGCAAACCACAAATTGAAAACTATGGAGTTGAACCATTTATTCAACAATGTAAAGAAAGTGTTTGGAAATATAAACACGAGTGGGAGCAAATGAGCGACAGAGTTGGATTCTGGGCTGATATGGATGACCCTTATGTTACATATCACGATGATTACATTGAATCAGAATGGTGGGCATTAAAAGAAATTCATAAAAAAGGATTGCTTTATAAAGGACATAAAATAGTTCCTTATTGCCCTAGATGTGGAACATCACTTTCTTCACACGAAGTAGCACAAGGTTACAAAGACGTTAAAGAAACATCTTGTATTGCTAGATTTAAAGTTAAAAACGAGGAAAACACATATATTTTAGCATGGACAACAACACCATGGACACTTCCATCAAACGTTGCTCTTTGCGTTAATCCAAAAGAAACATACATAAAAATAAAAGCAGAAGATGGAATGAAATATATTTTGGCAGAAGCATTAGCACCAAGTGTCATAAAAGGAGAATTCGAAGTTATAACAAAATATGTTGGTGAAGAATTATACGGAACAGAATATGAACCACTATATAATTTCGCAAAACCAGACAAAAAAGCTTGGTTCGTAGTTGCAGATAACTATGTAACATTAACTGATGGAACAGGCGTTGTTCACATTGCACCTGCATTTGGTGAAGACGATTCAAGAGTTGGAAAAGACAACGATTTGCCATTTGTTCAACTAGTTGACGAGCAAGGTAACTTCAGTAAAGAAACAGGCGAGTGGGCAGGCACATTCGTAAAAGATGCAGATAAACTTGTTCTTAAAGATTTAGAAGAAAGAGGACTTTTATTTGCAGCACTTCCTTACGAACACTCATATCCATTCTGCTGGAGATGCGACACTCCACTTCTTTACTATGCAATTGACACTTGGTTTATAAAAATGTCTGCACTTCGTGATAGATTGGTTGCTAACAACAACACAGTAAACTGGATGCCAGAAAACATTAAAGACGGAAGATTTGGTAACTTCCTAGAAAACGTTATTGACTGGGGATTATCTCGTTCAAGATATTGGGGAACTCCACTTCCAGTTTGGGAATGTGAATGTGGTCATTATGATGTTATTGGAAGCAGAGAAGAATTAAAAGAAAAATGTGAAAACGTTTCAGACGATATTGAACTTCACAAACCATATTTAGATCCACTAACTATGAAATGTGAAAAATGTGGAAAAGATATGCACAGAGTTCCTTATGTAATAGACTGCTGGTTCGATTCAGGTTCAATGCCTTTTGCACAATACCACTACCCATTTGAAAATCAAGAATTGTTCCACAAACATTTCCCAGCCCAATTCATTAGTGAGGCAATTGACCAAACAAGAGGATGGTTCTACACGCTTATGGCAATTTCAACATTGCTATTCGATAAAGCACCATTCGAAAATTGCTTAGTACTTGGACACGTTCAAGATAAAGACGGACAAAAGATGTCAAAACATAAAGGAAACGTTGTAGACCCTTGGCAAGTTTTAGATAATCAAGGAGCAGACGCAGTTAGATGGTATTTCTGTGCAAGCTCATCACCTTGGTTGCCAACAAGATTTTATCCAGAAGGAATAAGCGAATATCAAAGAAAATTCATTGGAACATTCTGGAACACTTATGCATTCTATGTTTTATATGCAGACATTGACGATTTCAATCCTATGAATTACAAATTAGAATATGACAAATTATCTCAAATGGATAAATGGGCATTATCAAAATTAAACACACTTGTAAAAACAGTTGATGAACTTATGACTGATTATAAAGTAACAGAAAGTGCTAGAGCAATACAAGATTTTACAGATGAACTTTCAAATTGGTATGTTAGAAGATCTAGAGATAGATTCTGGGCAAACGGAATGGAACAAGATAAAATAAATGCATATATGACTTTATATACATGCTTAGTTACACTTTCTAAAGTGTGTGCACCATTTGTACCATTTATGACAGAAGAAATTTATCAAAACTTGGTAACAAATCTAGATAAAGAAGCACCAGAAAGCATTCATTTGTGCGATTTCCCAGTTGCAAACGAAGAATACATCGATGCAAAATTAGAAGAAAACATGGAAACAGTTCTTCAAATTGTTACACTTGGAAGAGCATGCAGAAATGTTTCTGGAATGAAGAACAGACAAGTTTTATCAAAAGCATATGTTGAAGCTAAAAAGAAATTAGATGAAAATTATTACTACATAATAAAAGAAGAGTTAAACGTTAAAGAATTAGAATTTGTTGAAGATGCTAGTGAATTTGTTTCATACAACGTTAAACCAAATTTGAAAACAGTTGGACCAAAATTTGGAGCTATACTTCCAAAGATTAACCAAATGCTTAGAATGGGTGACGGCACAGCGTATGTTAGAGAATTAAAAGAAAACGGAAAAGTAGTTCTTGAAATTGGCGAAGCAAAAGCAGAGCTAGTGGAAGAAGATTTGCTAATTGAAACAACAAAATCTGAAAGATATATTTCAATGCAAGAAGACGATATGATAGTTGTTTTAAACATTGAACTTACACCGGAATTAATTGAAGAGGGATTTGTTAGAGAATTAATTTCAAAAATCCAAAACCTTAGAAAAGATTCAGGATTTGAAGTTCAAAACCACATAGAAATATACTATTCTGGCAACGATAAACTTGCAGAAATAATCGAAAGAAATAAAGAAGAAATTGCAGACGACACATTAGCCAATAAAATTGAAGCTGGCGAAGGTGAAAACGAGTTAGACATCAACGGCGAAAAAATAATGTTAAAACTTGTTAGAAAAGTTTAAAAAGATATCCAATGATTAAATAAAATAAAAAAGACTACACATTGCTAAAAAATAACTATAAGCAATGTGTATTTTTTTCGCTTTTTTAAAGTTTAAATTATCCTAAAACCCAGTAATTCCGTAAGAAAAACCGATTATTACAATACTGTTACAAAAACATTAATTTTGTGTAACATATATTGAAAAAATACATATAAACGTATAAACTATCATTAGAAAATTTAGGAAAATGTTATATTAATTGTTGTAAAAAAATGTATATGAACGACAAAGTATTGAAATACTAATGAAGAAATTAATCAGAAAAGGTGTGAAAAAATGAAAACAAATATCAAGATTTTATTTATAGCGATGCTTACTTTTTTTGTGCTAATCGGTTCAAATTGTTTTGCTGCAGGTTGGTGGGGAACGCCAGGTTATGAATGGGCGAGAACGAAAGGCCTTACATCAATAAAAACGCAATCACAACTTAATAGAGATGTTACAATATCAGATTATTACACAGTTATTTTAAAATATCTAAGCATGAAAAAAGTTGAACCTAAAAATGTTACTGTTCAAAACTTTTACGTAGATGGATTATATAACGGGGTTGTTGAAGGTTTTGTAAAAGATGTTAATTCAAATATTACAACATCAAAAGAATCATTAACACCACAAGAGTATAGAAGAGTTGAAGAACTTATTTCACACGGAAAAGAAACCCTTAATCAATATGCTGATTTACTTCCACGTGATGATATTAAAAGTCTAAATTTATATCTTGATTTAGCTAAATATCGTGCAGCTTCACTTCTAACAGAAAATTCTAAAATAGAAAAACAATACAAAAATAACACATTATACACTCTTAGAAACACTAAGTATGCAAATTCATTAAAATATGGAATAATGCCAATGTGTGGCGAAATCTCTCGAAAATCATTTTTAGTTTTAATGTACAATTTATTATCAGATAGAACATCAACAAATGAAGATACTATAATAAATAATTTTTATGAAGCGGGAGTTCTTAAAGGTGTTGAAGAAAACTCAAAGGAGCTTGAACTTGAAAAAAATCTACAATACTCAGATATGCTAGCATTTTTATACAGGTTCGAAGCTTATGATTTTAGCACAAATGGTTCTGAAACATCAGAAGCAGAATAATAAATGTTTTAGTAAGTATTAAAATAAAAAGGAGCAAATGGTATGTCAAATTGTTTAGGAATTTATGCTGAAAATAACATAATTAAATATGCAAAACTAACAACTGGTAAAGATGGTGGCTCTTTAAAACTTGCAACTTATGGAGTTCGTTTTAGCGACAACAAAAAAGAAACGATTAAGCAAATTGTTCAAGAAACTAATTCTACATCAGATTTTGTAGCTACAAACATAATTGGAGAAACTTATGAAAATGTTGAAGTGTTTAGCAAACTTAGTAAGAAAGATACAAAAGAATTAGTCAATAGTGAATTTGTTAATATTTGCGACACCAACGGAACAATTCCTTCAGTTTTAGATATGAGATTCAGGCTATCTAAAAACACAGGAGATTCAGACAAGTATAAAGCAATATGCGTTTCAACTTACAAATCAGAATTAGCAAATATATTTCAAGAATTTTCTGATTCAAAAATAAACAGTATCGCTCCGCTTGGAACATCAATAGTAAACATTTTACCAAGCAAAGGCGTTGACACACAAGCGGCAATTGTAAACATTGAAGAAGAAACTGTCGTAACAGTGCTTAGTGGTGGAGAAATAGTCGAAATCAAGTCTTTCCCAATTGGAATGAAAGATGTTTTGCCAAAACTTGCTGAAAAATATAATTCATATTCAAAAGCTTATGAAGCTTGCAAAGGAGTTTCTGCATACATCGAAGATATTTATTCATTAGAAGATTCAGATAGGGAAGTTTTAGATTTACTTATTCCAATGCTGTATGAATTAAGACAAAAAATAGAGCAACATCTAAAACCATACATGCCGGCGATAAATAAAATTTATCTATCAGGTTCTGGAATAATAATAAATAATCTAGATTTATATTTTCAAGAAGTTTTTACAGACAAAACTTGTGAACTACTAGTTCCATACTTCTTACAAAAAGATTCAAATAGTTTGAAAGACATTGTCGAAGTTAACACAGCGATTGCGCTTGCATTCAATGGCATTGGATATAACGATAAAGAAATGGATTACATGTTTGGTGGAACTGCAAACCAAGTTCAATCAGAAGCTTTAAAAAAGAAAGCCACTGAAATATGGGACACAGTAAAAGTTAAAGCAAAAGAATTTGTAACATCATCTTCACCAGCTAGACTTAAAGCAGCAAAGAAAAAGAAAATTGACATAGATTTCAATGATGAGGTTATAGATACAGGCGACGATCAACCATCAGTTCAATTCGGAGAAGATGATACATTCGAAGACGATGGCAACATCGCATTCTTCACACCAACAGAAGCTTGGATGGCAAGATTTGCCGGAGCAACGTTACTTTCATTCTGCTTATATTCAGGAGCAGCATACTATACACAATCTGTGATAAGTAATAAAAGAGCAGAAGTAAGTAGTGAAAGTGCAAAAGTTAATAGTTGGATTTCAGAGGCAAAGGCAGATACAAGAAGCGTGGATGAAGAAACACAAAAATACGTTACAATGAAAAACAACTTGTCAGAATTATTAAACAAAGTGACAACACGAAATGTAAGTTTTGATATTCCGAATTTTATGAGCAAGTTAATGTTTGTAATACCGGAAAATGTTAAAGTAACATCAATATCAGTTATTCCGACAACTTCGGCAGATGAAAAAAAAACACAAAAAGTTACAATGTATGCAGAATCAGGACAATATGCACAACTTGGATATTTTGTTTCAAGATTAAAATTAGACAAAGTGCTTACAAATGTTGATATGTCTGTTGAAAGTATGTCAGGTAATATAAAAATTAAAATAAATGGAGAGTTGCCATGAAAAAAGTTATATTAATTTTAATAATTGGTCTTTTAGGTTTCTTAACTTATAACACAGTTACTAGTGGAACACAACTATTTGGATATTCAATTCCATCATATAAACAACTAGGTGAAGAAAACACCAAACTAGATACAGAAACCAATAATTTAAAAACTTTAATAAATACAACTTACGCAAACGAAGTTGGCTATGTTGTTTCATCAAAGAAAAAATTTAATGAGCAAAAACAACTATACGATTCACTTGCAGCGAATGCAACTGATGAACAACTAGAAGCTGCAATGCGTGAAGAAGAATTTTTATTGGATTACTTATGGATACTAGTTGGAAATTATGCAGATGACAATGGAGTAAAAGTTCTAATGAATGTTAAAGATGGAGATTTTTCTATTGAGTTTGATGCAACAGGTTCATATATTTCAATAATCAATTTCATATACGATTTAGCAAATGATCCAGAGCTAAAATTTGTTGTAGATAACATTCAACTTGAAGGTGGAAGTAATCAAGATGCAGTTACAAAAGCTAAATTCACTGTATATGGAGTTAACGTTATCACAAAATCAGAAAATTAATATGCAAAGGAGAATTGAAACATGAAAGAAAAACTAATTTCCGTGTTTAAAGAAATAGGAATCGCACTTCTAATGATTGTAATTCTTGGAGCTGTCACAGTTGTTGCATTTTACAATCAAGTTCCTTACGGTAAAGAAATTCCGCAAGGCGAAGAATATGCTAAAGTCAATAAAGAAGAATACTCAGTTTCTTCACATGATAGATTAGCTGAGGTAAAAGCTATCACAGTTACGCATGAAGCTAATAGCAGTCAAATCACAGATGCGGAGAATGATGTTAGACTTACAACAGGCAAATATACACCATTTGGTGGAATTAGTAGCACAACAGATTTACCAACAGAAAAAGTTGGAACTACAATAACAATACCAGATAAATCAGAAGCATCATCAACAGCGTCTTCAGAATTGTCTTCAGCAGCCGAAAAGTTTGAAGAAAGAATACAATATCCTAACACAAGTGAGGAATAAAAAATAAACACTTAAATTAAATAAATACATTAGATGGGATATGCACCAGTCAATACTTTAAGTGTATATCCCATTTTAAATGATAGGGGAAGTTTATGAATACAATAATATACATATCTATTTTTACAATCGGCATAGTTTTTGGAAGTTTTTTCACACTAGCAGTTTATAGAATACCTAGAAAAGAAGACATCACACACGTTAGGTCACACTGCACAACTTGTAATCATAGATTGAATTTTTTAGATTTAATACCAATATTTAGCTACATTTTTCTAGGTGGAAAATGTAGATATTGCAAAGAAAAAATTAGAATTAGATATTTGCTTTTAGAAGTATTTTCAGGAATAGTGTTTTTGCTAATTGCTTTAACAAGAGGATTATCGAATATCCCGATGCTAGCATTAATCTATCTATTTGTTGCAGGAATGTTTATAATTGCGGGAATAGATAAAGAAAACAAAAT
>CAZTCE010000041.1:0-8053 GCA_964612205.1 uncultured Eubacteriales bacterium
ACCATAAGTACCTCCTAAATTTGTTTTGAAAACATTTGATTTTCATAACTATTATTATATGTTGCAATTAAAAACAAGTCAATTAAAAATCTTTAAATTTTACTTTGGATAACATAACCGTATTTGATGTTTCGTGTGAAAAATTATTGTCGTATGCTTTTAATTTACAATTAGTTATTTTATTTTTAATGCTAGAAAAAAGGCGTTAGTTTCAGAATTGCCAAAAAAGACTTGATATTTGCGTCAATATGTTGTAAAATAGCACCGTATATGAAAACAAGGAAGGAGTTTTATTAATGATAAGTGCAGGAGAATTTAGAAACGGCGCAACTTTCGAAATGGATGGAAAGGTATATAAAGTAGTAGAGTTTCAACACGTAAAACCAGGTAAGGGAGCAGCTTTTGTTAGAACAAAATTAAAAGACGTTATAAATGGTAATGTTTTAGAAAAAACATTTAACCCAACAGAAAAAATGCCAAAAGCTCAAATTGATAGACAAGATATGCAATATCTTTATAATGATGGTGAAATGTATTACTTTATGGACAACACTACATATGAGCAATTACCTTTAACAAAGGACGAGCTTGGAGATACTTTAAACTATCTTACAGATAATATGGAAGTAAAAGTTCTTTCATACAAAGGTAAAGTTTTTGGAGTTGAACCACCACTATTTGTTGAATTAGAAATTACATACACAGAGCCAGGCTTTAAAGGAGATACTTCAACTGGTGCGTCAAAACCAGCAACAACAGAAACAGGTTATGTTGTAAATGTTCCATTATTTGTTAATATTGGTGATAAAATTCGTATAGACACACGTACTGGTGATTATATGGAAAGAGTATAGGAGGAAAATATGGCTGATTTCAAAGAAAGAGTAGAAAGCAAGTTTGCAGAGATAAAAGAAATTGCTTCTAATGAACAAGAGGCGTCAAAAATTTTAGCTTGTGTTACAGATATCATCGATGCATTTAGTGATAAGCTTTTAGAAGTTTCAAAAAGACAAATTCAATTAGAGGAAAGAATGGAAGAAGTATTTGAAGTGCTTTCAAATATTGAAGAAGAATTAGTTCAAGCAATGACGGCAGATTTCAAAGCAGAATGTCCATACTGTGGTGCTGAAGTTTCAGCCGAAATTCCAGAAGATGGCAGCGATTTTGAATGCCCAAAATGTCATAATATAATTGAATTAGAAATGATGTTTGATGATTGTGGTTGTGACTGTGGTTGTGATGACTGTGGTTGTGACGATTGCGACGATTGTGACTGTGATTGTGAAGATTGCGATTGTTGCGATTGTGATGACTGCAATTGTGACGATTTTGATGAAGAATAATAAAGAATTAACGAATGTCATTCGAATTAACGGGTGACATTTTTTTCTATGTTAAAAATAGTAATGTGTATTTTATTAGTATGTTTATATAAAATGAGGTGAAGTATGGTTAACGTTGTAGAAAATGAAAAAATCGAAAAACAATATGAGTATATGGAAAAAGTAAAAGAGCATACAAAGGGTTTAAAATATTTTATAAACACTATGGGGTGTAAGCTTAATGAAAATGACTCTGAGAAGATAGCAGGAATGCTAGTAAAGATGGGCTACACAGCAACTGACTCTTTTGAAAATGCAAATTTAGTTGTATTTAACACTTGTTGCATTCGTGAAAATGCTGAAGAGAAAGTCTTTGGTAAGCTTGGTGAATTAAAAAATATAAAAGCAAAAAATAATATGATTATATGTTTTGCAGGGTGTATGAGCCAAGAACCACATGTTATTGAAAAAATTAAGAAGAGCTATTCTCAAGTTGATATAATTTTTGGAACACATAATTTATATAAATTTCCAGAGATGCTTTATAACAAATTAGAAAGTAATAAAAAAGTATATGAAGTTTGGAACATCGATGGAGAGATTTTCGAAGGATTGCCAATCAAGAGAGATGGCGATAAATCAGCTTCAGTTACGATTATGAATGGTTGCAATAATTTTTGTGCTTATTGCATTGTTCCTTACACTAGAGGTAGAGAAAGAAGTCGTAAGCCTGAAGAGATTTTAAAAGAAATTTCTGATTTAGCAAGCGAAGGCTATACGGAAATAATGCTTCTTGGTCAAAATGTTAATTCATATAATGGCGGAGAAGGTTATGGTTTTGCGAATTTGCTTCGTGATATAGATAAAATTCAAGGAATCAATATTGTAAGGTTTATGTCACCACATCCAAAAGATTTTACTGATGATGTTATTGATGCTATTGCTGATTGCCCTAGCATTTGCAAGGTTATTCATTTACCGTTACAGTCGGGTAATACAAAAGTTTTAAAAGATATGAATCGTAGATATACGAAGGAACAATATTTAGATTTGGTTGATAAAATTAGAGCTAAGATTCCAAATGTTGCTTTTACAACTGATATAATTGTTGGTTTTCCAGGTGAAACAGAAGAAGAATTCGAGGACACTTTAGATGTTGTTAGAAAAGTAAAGTTTGAGCAAGTTTTCATGTTTATTTATTCTGTTAGAAAAGGAACGAAAGCTGAATCGATGCCGAATCATGTTCCCGAAGAAATTAAATCAGAACGATTTGGAAGACTAAAAGCATTGGCAGATGGCATAACTGAAGAAGAAAACATCAAATATATCGGAACTGTTCAAGATGTTTTAGTAGAAGGTGAAAGCAAGAACAATAAAGAAATGCTATCTGGAAGAACTAGAACTAACAAAGTGGTTATTTTTGAAGGCGATAAAAGTTTAATTGGCAAAGAAGTAAAAATTGAGATTTTGTCGCAACATATTTGGTTCTTAAAAGGAAAGATAAAATAACGAGAGGATGTTTAGATGTCTAAAAAATTATTAATTACGGAAAAACCGAGTGTTGCAACTGAATTTGCAAAAGCTCTGAAAATAAATACAACTAGAAAAAATGGATATGTTGAATCCGAAGATTACGTTATTACGTGGTGCGTTGGTCATTTAGTTACGATGAGCTATCCAGAAGTATACGATGAAAAATTTAAAGCTTGGCGTTTTGACACATTGCCTTTTATTCCGACTGAGTGGAAATATGAGGTTATTGCCAGTGTTCAAAATCAATTTGACATAGTGAAATCTTTATTGCTTCGAGAAGATGTTGACACAATTTATGTTTGCACCGACTCTGGGCGTGAAGGAGAATATATTTATCGCTTGGTTGATGAAATGGTTGGCGTTAAAGGAAAAGCTAAGAAAAGAGTTTGGATAGATTCACAAACAGAAGAAGAAATTTTAAAAGGAATTAATAACGCAAAAGATTTAAGTGAATACGATGCTTTGGCAGATAGTGCATATTTAAGGGCAAAAGAAGATTATTTAATGGGAATTAATTTTTCAAGACTTTTGACGTTAACTTATGGCAAAAAATTAGCTGAATTTTTAAATCAAGAGAGAGCACCAATTTCGGTTGGTAGAGTAATGACATGTGTTTTAGGAATGGTGGTTTCGAGAGAACTAGAAATAAGAAATTTTGTTAAATCTAAGTTTTACAAAATTAACGCAAATTTTGCTGAAGGGATAACAGCTGAATGGAAATATGATGCTGAAAATTCTAATAATTTCAAAGAACTTATTGATGTGGTTGAAAAAAACAATTTGTACAATGATAATGGATTTAAGGTTGAGGAAGATGCAAAGAAATTTATTGAAATATTGACTTCTCAAAATCCGATTCCTAAAGTTTTAGAGGCAAGCAAAAAAACTCAAAAAGAGAATGCACCGCTTTTATATAATTTGGCAGAAATCCAAAATGAATGTAGTAAAAAGTTCAAAATTTCGCCAGATCAAACATTGGAAGTTATTCAACTTTTGTATGAAAAGAAATTGGTTACTTATCCTAGAACAGATGCAAGAGTGCTATCAACGGCAGTTGCGAAAGTTATTGGTCAAAATTTGAATGGCCTTGCAAGATGGGGAAAAGACGAAAAAATAAAGTCTATTTTAGATAAAATGATTTCAGAAAAATATAGCACAGACATAGTAAAATCTAAATATGTTGACGATTCAAAAATAACTGATCACTATGCACTTATTCCAACGGGGCAAGGCTTTGAAAATTACGATGCATTGTCTGATTTGCAAAAAGATATTTATAAACTTATTGTAAAAAGATTTTTGAGCATTTTCTTTCCACCTGCTGAGTATACCAAACTTGCAATAACAGTTGATATAGCAGGACAGAAATTTAATGCAAATGCCAAAATTTGTACAAAACAAGGTTATTTAGAAGTTATAAAAGATGAGTCAAAAGAGGAAGATAGTAAAACAAATGTTGAAGCATTGGCAAAAATTAAAAAAGGTCAAGAGCTTGTATTGTCAGAACTATATAGCAAAGAAGGAGAAACATCTCCACCAACTAGATATACTTCAGGTTCAATTATTCTAGCAATGGAAAATGCAGGAAGACTTATTGAAGATGAAAGATTAAGAGAACAAATAAAAGGAAGTGGAATTGGCACAAGTGCCACTCGTGCAGAAATCATTAAGAAGCTTAATAGAATTGGATATATTAATATCAACACAAAAACACAAGTGCTTACACCTAGCGAAAAGGGCGAGCTTATTTACAAAGCTGTCGGTTGGTCTATGCCAGATATGCTAAACCCAGATTTGACTGCAAGCTGGGAAAAAGGACTTGATATGGTTGCACGAAAAGAAATCAAGCCAGATGAGTTTATGAATAAACTTGAATTATATATTCGTACAAAAACCGCTAAAATAAAGAGGTAATCTTACTATAGCTCTAACCACTTTTTACATCTTATCACAATTTTGAATTTTTAGGCATACAAATATATTAAATTATAAATGTGATGAGGTGAAGAATGTGAATAATAAATACATAGTAGAAGGTGGTAAGCCTTTAAGCGGTGAAATAAAAATTTCTGGTTCTAAGAACGCGTCGCTGCCTATTTTGGCAGCTTCGCTTTTGAATAATGGCGTTATCGAATTCACAAATTGCCCTGAGATTCATGATGTAAAGATAATGCTAAATATTTTGCAAAATTTAGGTTGCAAAGTTACATATAATAATAGTAAAATAGTAATCGATAGTCGAGGTTTGGATTCTTTTGAAATTCCTAATGAGCTTATGCATGAAATGCGTTCTTCTGTAATTTTAGTTGGCGCATTGCTTGGAAGAGTGGGAAAATGTCAATTTACATATCCAGGTGGTTGCGAAATTGGTGCGAGGCCGATTAATATGCATTTGGACGGATTTGAACAACTAGGTGTTAATATCGTGGAAAACAATGGCACAATCATTTGTGAGTGTAGTAAGCTTATTGGAAATGAGATTGTTTTAGATTTTCCGTCGGTTGGAGCAACCGAAAATATTATGCTGGCTAGTGTTTTGGCTGATGGCGTTACTCGTATCAAAAATGTAGCTCGTGAACCTGAAATAAAATGCTTACAGGATTTTTTAAATAGCATGGGTGCGGAAATTACAGGCGCAGGTAGCAATACAATTACCATAAAGGGTGTTACTAAATTACATGATTCATGTTTCAAAGTTATACCAGACAGAATAGAAGCTGGAACGTATTTACTTATGGCCGTTGCAACTAAAGGTGAAATTTTGCTTAGGAATGTTGATTCGGAGCATATTGAATCTTTAGTACATAAACTAAAACGTGCAAATTGCAAGATTCTCACAAATAGTAGCACAATTTATATAAAGCCTCCTAAAATTCTTAAATCTGTTGATATGAAAACAATGCCATATCCAGGTTTCCCGACAGATATGCAGTCTCAATATGTCACGCTTATGACAATTGCCAAAGGAACATCGATTGTTGTTGAAAACATCTTTGAAAATAGATATAAATATGTTAATGAACTTTTAAGAATGGGAGCAAATATTAAATTAGAAGGAAAGACAGCAATTATACAAGGAGTTAACTCTTTAAATTCGGCGTGCGTTGAAGCTAAAGATTTAAGAGGCGGGGCTGCGTTGATTGAAGCTGCACTAATTGCAGATGGAACAAGTGAAATATACGGTGTAAATTATATTGAAAGAGGATACGAAAATATTGTAGATAAATTATCTAACGTTGGTGCAAATATTAAAATTGTTTAGAGTGGTGGTGAAAAAATGGCTGGTAAAAAAAGGAAAGAAAAAAATAAAAAAAGTGGTTCACAAATTGCGATATTTGTATTATTATTGATAGTGGTCGGAGTTACTACTGGCTGTTTATTTTCACCCGTGTTTGATATAACCGATGTTAAATCATATAATGGTGTAAATGTTAAGCAAGCAGAGGTTATTAATCTAGCTAATATACAGTTAGGAGTAAATATTTTTCGAATTAATGATTCAAGAATTATTGAAAATATAGAAACATTACCTTATGTAAAATCTGCAAAAGTATATAGAAAATTTCCAAGCACTATAATTCTTAAATACGAAGAGCGAACACCTTATGCAATTGTTAAATATTTGGAATCTTATGCTGTTTGCGATAAATTTGGTTATGTTCTTGAAATAAAAAAAGAAAACAATCTTAAAGCTTTGCCAATCATATATGGAATTGATTATGAAAACATAGAAGTTGGTAAGAAACTAGAAGGAACATCTATGCTTAAGTATGAAAATTGTGTATATGTTTTCGAAATTGTTAATAAACCAGATTTTACATATAGTTTTTCTGAGATAAATTACGACGATTCTACAAATGTAAAAATGACTATTCGTGAGAAAGATATTGATGTAATTTATGGAAATATTGTGATAAATAATATTGAAGAAAAATTAACCCATCTATCAAGCATTTTAAAAGAGCTTGGCGATAAAAAAGGAAAAATTGATATGAGTAGTGAAAACTATTTGGCAAAAACTGTTTTCGTAGAAAAATAAAGAGAAGGTGAAATTGTGAAATTTGAAGGAAATAATTTAATGATAGGTGTTATTTGTTTCTTGCTAATATTTATGGTAACACTACAAATTAGAACGATTAATGATAGTGAATCTGATATTCTTAGATTAAAAACAGAAAACGAGTTGCGTGATGAAATTAATCAATGGAAAGATGTTTATGCAAATGCAACTGAAAAAATAAATGAATTAAATTCAAAAATAAATGATTATCAAAAATCAGCTTCAAAAGAAAATGATGCTGTTGCGGTAATTAAAGAAGAACTAGATAATGCTAATATTATAGCTGGTTTAGTCGCAGTTAAAGGACAAGGTGTTCTTGTAACTTTAGACGACACGGAAGCTTTAAATGATATTGCAATTCAAGCAGGTTATTATGACCCTAGTGCATACATAATTCATGATTCAGATTTATTAATGGTAATCAATGAATTACGTTCTTCTGGTGCTGAAGCTATTAGCATTAATGGGCAGAGAATAACGAGTAACACAGAAATTAGATGCACAGGTCCTCAAGTCACAATAAATGGTGTTAGAGTAGTTGCACCTTTTAAAATTTCAGCAATTGGAGAGTCAACCACGCTTCAAGGAGCTCTTAGCTTAAGAGGTGGAATAATAGATAGCTTGAAATCATCGAGCATAGATGTTACAATCGAAAAAAGCGAAGAAATAATAGTTCCTGCGTATGAAAAACCAATCACATATCAATACGCAACAAGTTTGGATGATGGAAAGGAGCAGTAGAATGTTTTTAATAATATTAATTTCTGTTTTATTAGGAGTTATCTTTGGACTTTTTGCTCCTATGATTCCATATTCATATACAAAATATACAGCAATAGCAATTATGGCAGCTTTAGATAGCATCATCGGTGCTATAAATGCACAACTGAAAAATAAATATGATATGAAAATTTTTGTTTCAGGATTTTTTATGAACATGTTCATATCAATTGCTTTTACTATGCTTGGTGAGAGTTTGGATGTTGACATTTTCTTAGCTGCAATTGTTGTGTTTATATCTAGAATTTTTAATAACTTGTCAGCAATCAGAAGAGAAATTTTAGATAATGTGGATAACAAAAAGAAATTTAAAACGAAATAAAAAATGTAATAAAAAGAATTAAAGAATGTAGTATTA
>CAZTCE010000042.1:0-7913 GCA_964612205.1 uncultured Eubacteriales bacterium
AATCAACAAATGAAAGTAAAGAAACTTTTCCAAAAGTCGGAATAAACTGGTACCCAGGTCACATGGCGAGAGCAAGAAGAGAAATAGGTGAAGCGGTAAAACTTGTTGATGTAGTTTTTGAAATTATTGATGCAAGGATTCCAAGGTCTAGCAGAAATCCTGTTTTAAATGAAATTATAGGTGACAAACCAAGAGTGATTGTTTTAAACAAAGCGGATTTGGGGGATAAAGAGGCAACTCTAAAATGGATAAAGTATTTTAATAGTGAAAATCAAATTGCTGTAGTTGCTGATAGCAATCAAGGAAAAGGAATAAAAGAAGCGACAGATGCGGCATATAAATTAATGGCGAATAAAATTGATAAGCAAGCTCAAAAGGGAAGAACTGGCGCGGGCATAAAGGCAATGATTGTTGGAATTCCAAACGTTGGAAAATCAACTTTTATAAATAAAGCTGCTAAAAAGCAGTCGGCTGAAGTTGGTAACAAACCAGGTGTTACAAGAAAAAATCAATGGGTTAGACTAAACGAGAATATTAATCTCTTAGATACTCCGGGAGTTTTATGGCCGAAGTTTGATAATGATGAAATGGCAAGACATTTAGCATATATTGGGACTATTAAAGATGAAATTTTAGACACTGACGAATTAGCTTTAAGACTTATTGAGGAGCTTATGGTAAAACATCAAAAAGAGTTGTATGTAAGATATAAAATTTCTGATGATTTTGAGTACGATATGTCTTATGAAATAATGGATGAAATCGGCAGGAAAAGAGGCTGCTTAGTTCGTGGCGGAGAAGTCGATTACACTAAAGTTGCTAATATTGTTTTGGATGAATTTAGAAATGGAAAAATTGGTAATATTACATTGGAGGAAGTAGAATGATTAGTAAAAGTGATATTTCTCAGATGTCGCCGCTTGTTTGGGCATACATGGGTGACGCTGTCTATGAAAAATATGTTAGAGAATATGTTATAAGACAAGGACTTTGCAAAAATGGATTGCTTCATAAAAAAAGTATAAAATATGTTAGTGCGAAGGGGCAAGCTCATATCTTGAAAGAAATTGAGGAGTTTTTGACTGATGAAGAAAAAGATATTGTTAGAAGAGGAAGAAATTCTAATCCACATTCAACTGCTAAAAATGCAGATATTGTGGAATATAAGTATGCAACAGGTTTTGAAGCTTTAATTGGTTGGCTATATTTAAATGAAAAACATGAAAGGCTTGAAGAAATTTTGGAAAAATGTGTTGTGGTGTAGAATTAAGCTTATCACAAATGAAAAATTTTTGTTGCTATATGGATTTGGCTTTGGTAGAATGTTGTTGTTAGTAAGTGGTTACTAGCGTTTTATGTTGTTGATGAAAACAACAATGAAGTTTATGTATTAAGGGTTAGACATGCAAAAACGGATTAGAAAGATGATAGCAGTTTTATAAATTAGAAAGATATGACGAAAGAGTTATTGTGAATATTTAAATTTTATCAAAAATTTCAAGAAAAATTCAAGAAAAATGCTTGATTTTGGCTCAGATGTGTGGTAAAATGCTTTTAGCATAATGAAATGACAAAGAGTGAGGGAAACCTCACTCTTTGTGTGTATAAAAGCTAAAGATAAAATTTGAGGTGTAAAATAGCGTTTTGAAGCCTCTAAAATATAAGCTAAGTTTTAAGAAAGGGTTTTAGTTATGACAAAAACAGAGCAAGAAATAACCAAAATGGTTAGTCCACTAATTATTGAGTTAGGGTACGAACTATATGATGTTATGTTTGTAAAAGAAGGTGCTGAGTGGTTTTTAAGACTTTTTATTGATTCACCTAAGGGCATAGATTTAGATGATTGTGAAAAGGTTAGTAATCGTGTTAGTGATTTATTAGATGAAACTGATCCAATTACAACATCGTATTCTTTAGAAGTTTCTTCGTGTGGTTTAGAGAGGCACTTGAGGGAGAAAATACATTTTGAAAAAGCCATTGGCAAAAACGTTGAGATAAAATTTTTTAAACCAATAAATGGTGAAAAATCGGTCGATGGTGAACTTTTAAAAATTGAAGATGATAAAATTTCTTTAATGAGAGATGGCGTTGAAGTTGATGTTGATTTGTCGGATGTATCATCTGCAAAAATATTATTTGATTGGGAGGAATTAAAAAATGAATAAAGAATTTTTTGAAGCATTAGAAGAATTAAGTATTGAGAAAGGTATTAATAAGAATTATATATTAGACGCAATTGAAACTGCATTGCTTACAGCATATAAAAGAAATTTTAATGCACAAGAAAATGTAAAAATTGTTATTGATGAAGAAAAAGCTTCAATTAAAGTTTATTCACTTCGTGAAGTAGTAGAGGAAGTTTTTGATCCTGCAATAGAAATTGATGAAGCCTCTGCTAAAAAGATTGATAAAAAAGCTAATATGGGTGATATTGTTGAAGTTGAAATTACTCCTAAAGATTTTGGAAGAATTTCTGCTCAAACTGCTAAACAAGTTATTATACAAAAATTAAGAGAAGCTGAAAGAGAAATTACTTTTAATGAATATTCTGATAGACAAGGCGAAATTGTTAGTGGAATGATTCAAAAAGTTGATAAAAATATTGTTATTGTAGATTTGGGAAAAATTGAAGGAATAATGACTATGAATGAGCAAATTCCTGGTGAGGTTTATAACGTCAATGATAAAATTAAGGCTTATGTTGTTGAAGTTCAAAAGAATGCAAAGGGTGTTCCTCAAATGATGATTTCTAGAACTCATCCTGGTTTTGTTAGAAGATTGTTTGAACTTGAAATTCCTGAAATTTATGAAGGTTTAATTGAAATCAAAAATATTGTAAGAGAACCTGGTTCTAGAACTAAAATTGCAGTATTTTCAAAAGATATGAATATTGATCCTGTTGGTTCTTGTGTTGGTCCTAGAGGAATCAGAATTCAAAATATTTTGAATGAATTAAAAGATGAAAAAATTGATGTTGTTGAATGGAGCGAAGATCCTGTTCAATATATTGCTTCAGCACTTAGTCCGTCAACTGTTTTAGCAGTTGATGTTGATGTAGATACGATGACATCTAAAGTGGTTGTTCCAGATAATCAATTGTCACTTGCTATTGGTAAAGATGGTCAAAATGCTAGATTGTCTGCTAAATTAACTGGTTGGAAAATTGATATAAAGAGTGAATCTCAAATAAAAGGAGAAGTGCAATAGATGAAAAAAATTCCTTTGAGGCGTTGTATAGGTTGCTTTGAATCTAAGCCGAAAAATGAACTATATAGAATTGTAAAAACAACAGATGGTGAAATTCTTTTGGACAAAACAGGAAAGAAAAATGGTCGAGGTGCATATATTTGTTGTAATAGTGAGTGCCTTGAAAAAGCTATTAAAGGCAAGAAATTGGAAAAAGAATTTGAAACAAAAATATCTGACGATATATATAATGAATTAAGAAATATAATGGTAAATAATTAAAGGGGGCAAGCGTTTGAAAATGGGAAAAATGAAAGTATATGAGTTAGCAAAAGAATTAGAAATGTCTAGTAAGGTCTTGCTAGATAAGTTAATCGAAATGAAGTATGATGTTAAGAGTCATATGTCAACATTAGAAGATAGTGAAGTTGAGAAAATTACGGAAATGTTTAAGAATAAGTCTGATGTTTCTAAAGAACAAAAAAAGAATAAAAAGCCTGTGTCTCCTGTAATTATTAGAAGAGAAGTTACAAGAATTGAATCTATGCCTGAAAAACCAAAAAGTGTTAATACAAAATCTGATGATGCTTTTGGTGTTGTACAAAGAAGGTCAGATGTTTCAATGAATATAAAATATAGAACGCCACCTAAAAAAATAGGTAGTATAGCGCCTCAAAAAACAGATGCGGTTAAGCCGAATGATACTATAAAAAAAGAAGTTGAAAAAGTGACTGAAGTTAATAATGTTTCAAAAGATGTTAAGGCTGGTGAAGTGGTTAAAAATAGTGCGTCAGTAAAAGCTCAAGAAGTTGTTAAAAATAATTCTACTTCAAAGGTTCAAGAAAAAGAACTTGAGTCAAAAGATTTTAAAAAGCTTGATGCTAAGAAGCCTTATCAAAATAATAATAATAAGTTTGAAAATAAAAGGAATTTTAATAACGAGAATAAGAATAAAGATGGTAATGTGAGAATGGAAAATAGAGACAATAATAAGAGATTTGATAATAGAGATAATAGAGATAACAACAGAAGATTTGACAATAACAGAGATAACAAGAGAAATGAAAATAGAGATAATGCCAAGAGATTTGATAATAACAAAAATGATGGAAACAGAAGATTTGATAACAACAGAAATGATGGCAACAAAAAATTTGATAACAGAAAAAATGATGGCAAAAATTTTGAGGGCAATAGAAAAAATAATTTCCAACGTAACAATAATAATCCAGTTAATAAAGTTGAAAAGGAAATCCAAGGCATAATTTCAAGCACTGAAGTTCAAAAAGAAGTTGGCAGAGAAAATGTTAGAACTGGTTATAAAGATAAAGAAAAAGATAACAGAAAATTTGAAGAGTCTTCTAAAAAATCAAATAAGAATAAAGGCACAAGGAATGAAAGAGAAGAAATAAACATGGGTAAACTTAAAGATTTACAATCTGAAAGCAAATTATCTCACATGTTTAATGATACTGATAGCAAAATGTTTGATTATTATGATTTATCAAAGGGGAATAGGGGCTTTAAGAAAAATAAAAAGAAACCTACTGAAAGTAAAAATCATATTGAGCAAAAAATATTTGAACTTACAAACATTGAAATTCCTGAAAATATTACTGTTAAAGATTTGGCAGAAAAGTTGAAAAAACAAGCTTCTGAAGTTATCAAAAAATTAATGGGCTTTGGAATTTTGGCCACTTTAAATAATGAATTGGATTTTGATACAGCATTTTTAGTTGCTTCTGAATTTGGTGTTACTGCAACTAAAAAAGAAGTTGTTTCTTATGAAGAAATTTTATTTGATGATAGTGATGATAAAGAAGAAGATTTAATGCCAAGACCTCCAATAGTTGTTGTTATGGGTCACGTTGACCACGGTAAAACTTCACTTTTGGATGCTATTCGTTCAACAAATGTTATTGAACGTGAAGCTGGTGGAATCACGCAACATATTGGTGCATATAAAGTTGAAATTAATGGCAGAGAAATTACTTTCTTAGACACACCTGGTCACGAAGCTTTTACAGCAATGCGTGCTAGAGGTGCACAAGTTACAGATATTGCGATTATTATAGTTGCTGCAGATGATGGCATAATGCCTCAAACAGTTGAAGCTATTAATCACGCTAAAGCTGCTGGTGTATCTATAATTGTTGCAATCAATAAAATTGATAAAGAAGCTGCAAATGTTGATAGAGTAAAACAAGAATTGACTGAGTATGGTCTTGTTCCAGAAGAGTGGGGTGGAGATACAATTTGCGTTCCAATCTCAGCAAAACAAGGTAAAAATATTGATTCTCTTCTTGAAATGGTGCTACTTGTTGCAGATATGAAAGATTTAAAATCTAATCCAAACAAGCAATCTAAGGGTACTGTTATTGAAGCTAGACTTGACAAAAACACTGGTATTACTGCTTCACTTCTTGTTCAAAGAGGTACTTTGAATATTGGTGACACAATTGTTGTTGGAAGTGTAATTGGTAAAATTAGAGGAATGGTTGATGACAAGGGCAAGAAAGTTAAAAGTGCTGGTCCATCAACACCTGTTGAAGTTATTGGACTTCCAGAAGTTCCTGTTGCTGGTGAAACTTTCTATGAAGTTGAAAACGAGAAAGTTGCTAAGCATTTGATTGAAAAGAGAAAGAGCAAAGAAAGAGAAGATATGATTAGACGTAATGCACCTGTTACTTTAGATAATTTATTCAATCAAATTGAACAAGGCAAACTTAAGGATTTGAATATTATTATTAAAGCTGATGTTCAAGGTTCTGCACAAGCAATTAGACAATCACTTGAAAAAATTCAAAATGACGAAGCTCGTGTTAGAATTATACATTGCAACGTAGGCGGAATTACTGAATCTGACGTTACTCTTGCAAAGGTTACAAATTCTATAATTATTGGATTTAATGTTAGACCAGAAGCTATGGCAAAATCTATTGCTGACAAAGAAAATGTTGATATAAAAATTTATTCTGTAATTTATAATGCAATTGATGATGTTACAGCAGCTTTAAAAGGAATGCGTAAACCAAAATATAAAGAAGTTATTCAAGGAACTGCTGAAGTAAGGCAAGTATTCAAAATCACAAATGTTGGTATGATTGCAGGTTGCTATGTTACTGATGGTAAAATTGTTAGAAATTCTGGACTTCGTGTAATTAGAGATAATGTTGTAATTCATACTGGCAAACTTTCATCATTAAAGAGAATGAAAGATGATGCAAAAGAAGTTGCAACAGGTTATGAGTGTGGTGTTCAAATTGAAGATTACAGCGATATTAAAGTTGGCGATATAATTGAATCGTATATTATGGAAGAAATTAAGCAAGACTAATTATATATTTTTCTTAAAGAAAGGATTATGCAAATGGAAAGAACAGAAAGAATTGAAGAAGAAATAAAAAAAGTTGCTAGTAAGGTTATTAGTCAAGAGCTAAAAGATCCTAGACTTACAGGACTTATTAGTGTTACTAAAGTATCTGTGACAAGAGATTTAAAGTATTGCAAAATTTTTGTTAGTATGCTTGGAACTAAAGATACAAAAGAAACAATGGAAGCATTAAAATCTGGAAGCGGAATTGTTAGAAAGGCAATTGGAAATAACATTAGAATGCATTCTACTCCAGAAGTTATATTTGAATTTGACGATTCACTTGAATATGGTGCTCATATTCAAAACGTTATTAGAGAATTAAATATAACTCCAATAGAAGAAAATGAAGAATAAAGGAGAAAAATATGTCTGTTTTAGAAAGTATAAAAGAAAAAATTGATGAAAGTAATTCGATTGTTATTCTTACGCACGAGCATCCTGATGGCGATGCTGTTGGAAGCTCGCTTGCATTTATGCATGCATTAAAAAAGATTGGAAAAAATGTTGATGTTGTAATTCCTGGTGTGCATAGAATGTATTCAGTGTTACCAGGCTTCGAAGAAATTAAAGAAGCTTGTGCTGATGACTATAATTATGATTTGTGCATCGCCTTGGATAGCAGCGATTTGGAAAGATTGCATGATTGTAGAAGCATTTTTGAAAAAACAAAAAATACAATTGTAGTCGACCATCATATAACTAATCAAAATTTTGGAGATGTAAACTACGTTAATGCAGTTGCTTCTTCAACTTGTCAAAATCTACTTGTTGTGTTTGCATATATGGATATAGCAATTAGTAAAGACATTGCTTCTTGCATATATGCTGGAATTTTAACTGATACAGGTGGATTTAGATATAACGTTCAAACAGAAACTTTTGAATTTGTATCTATGCTTTTAGAAACAGGAATTGATAATGTTAAGATATATAGAAATTTATTTGATTTGACATCATTCCCTCGCACAAAACTTTTGGGAAGAGCTTTAGACAGATTAGAACTTTTATGTGATAATAAAGTTGCTTTTACATATATAACTAAACAAGATGAGGAAGAATGTGGCACGACTGATGGCGATCAAGAAGGCATTGTTAATTATGGAAGAAATATTGAAGGTGTTGAAGTTTCAATTTTTGTGCGTGAGTTAGAAGATAAAAGAAAAATTAGTTTAAGGTCGAATGAGTATTTAGATGTATCGCTTATCGCCACGAAATATGGCGGTGGCGGACACATGAAAGCTGCTGGAATAGGAACAGACATGTCACTTGAAGTAATTAAGCAAACTTTGATTTCTGAAATAGAGAAGCAATTAAAATAAGTTAAACTTGTTATAATGAAATTGTCTTATAT
>CAZTCE010000043.1:0-7893 GCA_964612205.1 uncultured Eubacteriales bacterium
ACTTTATAATTCAGCAAAACTATACAAAAATAATATTGCATTTACCACAAAAGTAAAAAGCAATGATAATCAAACTGAATATATAAATCACACATATAGCGAACTTCTAGATGATATAAATGCTTTCGGTTCTTCGCTTTACAAATTAGGATTAAAAAATAAAAGAGTAGCAGTAATCGGTCACAACAGTTATGAATGGGCTGTTGCACATCTTTCAAACTTACTTGGTGGCATTGTTTCAGTCCCATTAGATAAAGGATTGCAACTTGGAGAATTAGAAAATTCATTAGTACGAAGCCAAGTAGAAGCAATCGTTTTCGATTCAAAATTAACTGAACTTATTGAGCAAATTATTGAAAACGGGAAAACAAATATAAAGCACTACATCTGCACTTCAGAAACATCTGAATATTTGTATTTTTACAGTCTTTTAGAGCAAGGAAAAAACGAGATTAAAAATGGCTATAAAGAGTTTATTAATGCAAAAATTGACTCAAATAAAATGAGCATTCTTCTTTTTACATCTGGAACGACTTCTCTTTCAAAGGCTGTTATGCTTAATCAAAATGGAATTGCAGCCAATATTTACGACATGCAATTAGTCGAAGAATTTTTTGACACTGATGTAAATATAGCATTCTTACCTTTCCACCATATATTCGGGTCTACAGGAATGCTTATGATGCTTGCATCAGGTATAAAAACAGTTTTTCCAGATGGTCTACGTTATATAAAACAAAATCTTGCCGAATACAAAGTTTCTGTTTTTATTGGCGTACCAATATTAATTGAAAAAATGTATTACACTGTTCAAAAAGAATTAGAAAAAATGCATAAACTAAAACTAGTAAACTTCATGATTAAAATAAGCGACTTTCTTCTAAAATTCAAAATTGATGTTAGAAGAAAGTTGTTCAAACAAATTGTTGATGCATTAGGTGGTGGCATGCGTTTCATCGTTTCTGGTGGTGCTCCATTAGATAAAAAAATTTCTAAATGGTTTAACAGCATTGGCATTAAGCTTGTGCAAGGATATGGATTAACAGAAACTTCGCCAGTTATTTCTGCCGAATATGACGGTAATATTCGCTATGGTTCGGTCGGCAAAAAAATGCAAAGTTTAAATGTGAAAATTGCTGATAAAGACACAAATGATATTGGTGAGATTCTTGTAAAAGGTCCTTCAGTTATGCTTGGATACTATAATAACAATGATTTAACAAACGAAGTTTTGAAAGATGGTTGGTTTCACACTGGTGATCTAGGCTATTTCGACAAAGACGGTTTTCTATTCATAACAGGTAGAAAAAAAGATATGATTGTTTTAAAAAATGGAAAAAAGGTTTTCCCAGAAGAGTTAGAAATTTTAGTTAACGGCTTAGAAGAGGTTGAGGAATCATTTATCTATGGCTTTCCAAATCCAGAAGACAAAAATGACTTTAAAATTTCAGTAAAAATAGTTTATGACGAAAAAATTCTAAAAAACAAATATCCAAATTTAAGCGAAAATGAATTTCATGATTTGCTTTGGAACAAAATAAAAGAAATAAACAAAACATTGCCAAAATACAAATATATAAAAGACATGACTTTGACTACTGAACCACTTATAAAAACATCTACAAGCAAAATCAAAAGACATGAGGAATTAAAGAAAATTTTGAAAGGATGATTTAGATGGAAAGGACAAAATTAATCGATAGAGTTTTACCGAAATACACTAAAGGCGAAGAAATTTTTAATATGGTTTCCCACATTGTTGGCGGAGCATTAGGAATCGTTGCACTTGTTCTTTGTGTTGTGTTTGCGGGAATTCATCATGATGCTTATGCTGTTGTTTCAAGTTCTATCTATGGTGTTTCATTGATTTTGCTTTACACAATGTCAAGCATATATCATGGTTTAAAGCCAGAGAAAAAATCAAAAAAAGTTTTTCAAATTATAGACCACTGCTCGATTTTTCTTCTGATTGCAGGGTCATACACGCCATTCACTCTATGCACATTAAGAGAATATGACACCGCATTAGGTTGGACAATATTTGGCATAATTTGGGGCTTAGCAATACTCGGAATCGTTTTTAATTCAATTGACTTAAAAAAATTTAAAACATTTTCAATGATATGCTATATATTAATGGGTTGGTGCATCATAATCAAAGCTCCCCTACTACCTAAACTTTTAACAACAAATGGATTTGTTTTACTTTTACTTGGTGGAATTATTTACACAATCGGTGCAATATTTTATGCAATAGGCAAAAAACACAAATGGATGCATTCAATCTTTCATCTATCATGTGTCATCGCTAGTTTGTTACATTTCTTTTGCATACTTTTTTATGTTGTGTAATAATCACACGCTTAACTGCCAAAATTTCAAATTTTCCTTGTTTTTTGGCGAATTTGGGTATATACTATCTACATATTTGAATTAGGAGGGAATACTATGGAAAAGGTATTAATATCTGAACTATATAAAAATGCAAATGAATATGCCAACAAAGAAATCTCTATTGCAGGCTGGGTTAGAACAGCTAGAGATTCAAAAACTTTTGGCTTTATTGAATTAAACGATGGTTCTTTTTTCAAAAATGTACAAATCGTTTATGAAGATAAACTAGATAATTTCGAAGAATTAACAAAGTTAACTGTTAGCTCTTCTCTTAGAGTAACTGGTGTTTTAGTTCTTACACCTGAAGCTAAGCAACCATTTGAAATTAAAGCAACAAACATACAAATTGAATGTTTATCACCTGTTACATATCCGCTTCAAAAGAAAGGTCACACTGTTGAGTTCTTGAGAGAATATGCTTATTTAAGACCTAGAACAAACTTATTCAATGCTGTTTTCAGAGTTAGAAGTATGGCGGCTCGTGCAATACATAAATATTTCCAAGAAAAAGGTTATGTTTATGTTCATGCTCCTCTAATCACTGCTAATGATGGCGAAGGTGCGGGTGAAATGTTCCAAGTAACAACACTTGATTTAGATAGAATTGCTCAAACTGGTAAAGTTGATTACGACAAAGATTTCTTCGGAAAACACGTTGGTCTTACAGTTACAGGTCAATTAGAAGGTGAAGCTTACGCAATGGCTTATGGAAGAATTTACACATTTGGTCCTACTTTCAGAGCAGAAAACTCAAACACAAAAACTCATGCTTCTGAATTTTGGATGATCGAGCCAGAAATTGCTTTCTGCGATTTAGATGAACTTATGGACGTTGAAGAAGATATGCTTAAATACATCGTTAAATTTGTTTTAGACAATCTACCAGAAGAAATGGAATTTTTAAA
Organism: uncultured Eubacteriales bacterium; assembly: GCA_964612205.1. GTDB lineage: Bacteria > Bacillota > Clostridia > TANB77 > UBA1234 > UBA1234. The sequence goes on from CAZTCE010000043.1 coordinate 3,300, forward strand.
CAAGTTCGTTGCACCTGGTCTTTTAGAAAAATTAAACAAATTGCTTGATAGTAAATTCACCAGAATTTCTCACGAAGATGTTATAACAATTTTAAAAGAAGCTAAAGTCGATTGGGAATTCAAACCTGAATATGGTGAAGACATTGCTAAAGAACATGAAAAATACATTACAGAATATTTTAGCGGTCCAGTTTTCATTACAAACTGGCCAAAAGATATAAAAGCATTTTATATGAAACAAAATCCAGATGGCAAAACAGTTGCAGCTGTTGACCTTGAAGTTCCTGGTGCTGGTGAGCTTATGGGCGGAAGTCAAAGAGAAGAAAACTACGATAAGCTAATCGCTCGTATGAATGAGCTTGGAATGTCAACAAAAGGATTAGAGTGGTATTTAGACTTAAGAAAATATGGAAGCTGTGTTCATTCAGGATTTGGTATGGGATTTGAAAGACTTCTTATTTACTTAACAGGAGTTGAAAATATTAGAGATGTTATCCCATTCCCTAGAACACCAAAGAACTGTGAATTTTAAAATTTTAAAAGCACCTCAAACTTAATTTGTTTGAGGTGCATTTTTTACTTTGCAACATTACTTACATTTACGCCAACACTTTTTCATATTCATAACTTTCTTTATACACTTCTTCGAACAATCTTATTCATTTTATAAAATTTTTCTATAATTTTCACCAAATATGCACAAAAATATAATATAATGTGTTCGAATGGAGTGAGTTAATTATGAAAAACAAAAAAATTCTTATTGTCGATGATGAAGCTAGAATGAGAAAACTTTTAAAAGATTTTTTGTCAGCAAGCAATTTTGAAGTTCTTGAAGCTGAAAATGGTCAAGTTGCTTTAGATACTTTCAAAATAGACGAAACAATTTCATTAATTATTCTTGACGTTATGATGCCAATTTTAGATGGTTGGGCAACACTTAGAGAAATTAGGAAAATTTCAAAAGTTCCTGTTATAATGCTAACAGCAAGAGGCGAAGAACACGATGAACTATTTGGATTTGAACTTGGTGTTGATGAATATATTTCAAAACCATTCAGTCCGAAAATTCTTGTAGCAAGAGTTGAAGCTCTTATAAACCGTTGCTATCCAAATAGCGATGAAAATATTGATTTGTGCGGAATTGTAATAGACAAATCAGCTCACATTGTTACAATAGATGGAAAAAATGCCGATTTAAGTTTGAAAGAATTTGAATTATTAGAATATCTTATGTCTAATGTTGGTGTTGCACTTTCACGTGAAAAAATATTAAACAACGTTTGGAACTACGATTATTACGGCGATTCAAGAACTATTGATAGCCATATTAAAAAACTTAGAAAAAAACTTGGTAAAAAGGGAAATCATATTCAAACGGTCAGAGGTCTTGGTTATAAGTTTGAAATGTAGGTGAATAATGTGAAAAATTCAATTAATATTAAACTATTTTTATTGTTTGCACTGCTCATTTTTGCAGTCAGCTTTATCACACTTTTTTTAAATAGCACATGCCTAGAATCGTTTTATTTATACAAAAAGCAAGATGGTCTAGAAAGTCTATATCCAACCATTTCATCAATCTATACTGACGATTCTAACATCAACGAACTAGCTTCTAGATTTGAAAGCTTAGAAATAAATAAAAATATTGATTTGATAATTAAAAATAATAATGGAGTAACAATCTATGTAACATCTAAGGACTACTCAAAAAACACAATGTTATGGAATAGAAAAATTTTATTAGACGAATCATATATTAATCAAAAAATTACTGAAGAAAAACCATATTTCGTTGAAAAATATTACGACAACCTACTCGATTCAGATTTTTTAATGCTCATTGGTAAACTAGACACAGACACTTATTTGTTTTTGCGTACACCAATTGCATCAATTCGAGAAGGAATTAAAATCACTAACACATTTTTGCTAGTAACAACGCTATGCCTTTTACTTGCAAGTAGTGTTTTAGCATTTTTTATTACAAAACGTTTCACAAAGCCAATCTATGAACTAAACAGTATCACTAAAAAAATGGCTAATCTGGATTTTTCAACAAAATATACTGTAACCACAGAAGACGAAATTGGAATGTTGGGACATAGCATTAACAAGCTTTCCAAAAGCCTAGAAAGTAAAATTCAAGAATTAAAAGAAGCAAATATAGAATTAGAAAAAGATATCGAAGAAACATCAAAATTAACCGAAATGCGAAATCAATTTATATCCGATGTATCACACGAATTAAAAACTCCGATTTCTCTAATTCAAGGCTACGCAGAAGGCTTAGCAGATAATGTTATCACAGACGAAGAAAGTCGTAAATATTATATCGATGTAATTTTAGACGAAGCTAATAAAATGAGTGAATTGACAAAAGGTCTACTCGATTTATCTAATTTGGAGTATGGCAAAAACGATTTGCAACTTCAAGAATTTGATATTACATCACTTATCTCCTCTCTTGCCAAGAAGAATGAGCTTATTTTAAAAGAAAAAAATATCAAATTAATCTTCGATGACACAAATCATTATAACGTTTTAGGTGATGTTTTCAGAATAGAACAAGTTATAACAAACTATTTTAACAATGCCGTAAAAAATGTTGATGGAGAAAAAATTATCAAAATTTTTGTTGAAGAAAAAGAAAATAATAAAATTAGAATAAACGTTTCAAACACTGGTAAAAACATTGCAGAAGAAGACTTGCAAAGAATTTGGGTAAGATTTTATAAAGTCGATAATTCAAGAAATAGACAAGTTGGCGGAAGCGGAATCGGACTTTCTCTTGTACGTGCAATTATGAACCAACACAAAAATAAATATGGTGTAGAAAATATCGTTGGCGGTGTAAACTTCTGGTTCGAATTAAACAAAATATAAAAAAATGCAGATAGTAAAGCTATCTGCATTTTTAATTTTTATCACTCAACTTGATAATCTTCCAAAAGCATAACTTGATTTGCGTTATAATTTACAAGATATTTTTGTTCAACATATTTGATTCCTAATTCTTCTAAATCTGTTTCGTCCAAAATATACCAATTAGCCAATTCTCCAGAATCGCCACTCAAAATACCAACCGCAGACTTGCCATATAATTGAACATTTGCAGGTGTTAAAGTTCCAGCCATGCTTAATTTTATGCTAATATTATTAACAACTGATTTTACTGCTGATAAACTTTCAGTTGTCTTGCTTTCCTTAGAATTTTGAATCAACTCTCTACCGCCAATTATTGACACACTTGCAATTATTATCATAACAATTATCATCAATATCATTGTGACTAAAGTAACACCACTATTATTTTTCATTCGTTCCACTCCCTTAAAATATAATCTACAATAAAATAGTATAACATTTCATAAAATAAATCAATAAAAAAGACAGCCAAATTTATTTTGACTGCCTGAAATATTATTCAGCTGTATATGGTAATAATGCAATTTGTCTAGCTCTTTTAACTTCAACTGTAACTTTTCTTTGATGTTTAGCACAAAGACCTGTTACTCTTCTAGGTAAGATTTTACCTTTTTCACTAACAAATTTCTTTAATTTATCAGCATCTTTATAATCGATAACTAATGCTTTGTCTGCACAATACATACAAACTTTTTTCTTTATTCTTCTTTGTCTTTGCATTCCGTCATCGTCATTTCTATTGTTAAATCTCTTTGTTCCTTTTTTCTCAGACATTTTAACTCTTTCCTCCTATCTTAAATTTTCTAAAGATTAGAATGGTAAATCGTCATCAGTAACTGGAGTAAACTCACTTGGAGCAGCTGCAGGATTAAATGGAGCATCGATTGGTGCTACATTATTTGCAAAAGGATTAACTTCTGCTTCTCTCTTTGAATCTGCGAAATAAGTTTCTTCAGCAACAACTTCTGTTACATAAACTTTCTTACCATCTTTGTCATCATAGTTTCTTGTTTGAATTCTTCCGATTACGCCAACTTGTTGACCTTTTTTAAAATACTTGCTACAAAACTCTGCTGTTTTATCCCAAGCAACAACATTAATAAAATCTGCTTGTCTTTCCTCACCTTGTCTAGCAAATCTTCTATTTACTGCAAGAGGAAAAGACGTAACCATTGTGTTATTAGTTGTTGTGTATCTAACATCAGGATCTCTAGCAAGCCTTCCCATTAGAACTACTTTGTTCATACGAGTGCCTCCTTTTAGTCTCTTTTGACTACAATATATTTGATGATATCGTCAGTGATGTTATAAGTTCTTTCAAGTTCGCTAATGAAATCTGGGTTGCTACTAAAAGTGATTAGCACATAATATCCTTCGCTTTGCTTTTGGATAGGATAAGCTAATTTTCTTTTACCCCATTCTTCGGTTGATTCAACTTCACCATGTTTTGCTATTAAATCTGTAACTTTTGTGATTGCTGATTTGATAGCAGCCTCTTCTAGGTTAGAGTTAACAATGATAATTGATTCATATTTGTTCATATTTGCACCTCCTTTTGGACTAATGACCCTACACTTACATGTAGAGTAAGGCAGTTTTACTGCTCCTATATACTACCACAAATGTTAACTTTTAGCAATAGTAAAAAAAAAAAAAATATATA
>CAZTCE010000044.1:0-7874 GCA_964612205.1 uncultured Eubacteriales bacterium
ATTAAAGATTTCGAAAAAATTTATACATTCATAAAAAATTTATATAATTAAGGAGAGTTTTTATGATTGAACAAGAAGTAATTGAAGCTATAAAATACATGCAAAAATATCAAACAGAAACAGACAAGCTAGAAGCTAAAACAGCTGAGATGGATTTCCCTAAAAAATGCTATGATACAATATCAGCTTTTGCAAATAAATCTGGTGGAATTATAATATTTGGAATAAATGAGCATAATAGTTTTATTGAGCAAGATGTATATGATATAAACGATTTACAAAAACAAATTACTGCATTATGTACAACTGCTATAGAGCCTAAAATAAGACCTGAATTTTTATCGATTACATACAATGATAAAAAACTATTAGCTGTAAAAATAGATGAGATTCCACAAATGCAAAAACCATGTTACTATAAACCAGCAGGGATTCAAAAAGGCTCGTATATTAGAGTAGGAGATTCTGATGAGCATATGACTGAATATGAAATTTATAGTTTAGATAGTTATAAGAATAATATTCAAGAAGATTTAAGACCAATACCAAGAGCAGATTTGGAAGATTTCAAAAAAGAGAAACTAAAAAATTATATAGAAATAATGAAAATCAAAAAGCCTAATTTTGCAAAATTCTCAGACGAAAAGATTTTATCACTAAGTGGTATTGTGGATAGTAAAACTGGCGAACCCACTTTGGCTGGAACATTATTATTTGCTGAATGGCCTCAAGCATATTTACCACAATTATTTATTGCTTGTGTTGTAATACCAGGAAGAAAATTAGGAGACATTGGTGAACTAGGACAAAGATTTAATGATAATGAACGAATTGAAGGCACAATTGAGGAAATGTTAGAAGCTTCGTTAAATTTTGTAAGAAGAAATATAGGCACAATGGTTATTATAGATAATGATGGGAAAAGGACCGATGTTCCCCATTATCCAATGAAGGCGATAAAAGAAGCAATAGCAAATGCTTTAATTCATAGAGATTATAGCATATATAGAGAAGGTGCATATATTTATGTGCAAATATATGATGATAGAATAGAAATTATAAGCCCTGGTGGATTATATGGTAAATGTAAACTTGAAAATTTAGGGACTAATCAAATGATGGAAGCCAGAAATAAAACTATTATGCAAATACTTGAAGAAACAACTGATATTGTAGAAAACAGACATACTGGAATTCCTACAATGAGAGATGAAATGAAGAATATGAACTTGCCAGAGCCTGAAATTGTAGTCTCTGATGGTGACTTTAGAGTTATTTTTAGAAAAGAAAAACAATACATTCGAGAAAATTACGCTGATAATTTCACAGAAAATTGCACAGATAACTTCACAGAAAATTGCACAGATAAAGAAATACTGGTTATAAAATTGTTGAGAGAAAATCAATATGTAACACAACAAGAACTAGCAAATATAAACAAAGTTTCTAGAAGAACAATTGCAACAATTTTAACTAGTTTAAAGAACAAAAATATCATAGAAAGAGTGGGTTCTGATAGAAAAGGTTATTGGAAAGTTATACAACCGAACAAGATAACCGAACAAGACAACCGAACAAGCAAAACAGACTAAGATATGCAAAACTTCCACAGTTTGTATGAGAAAGAGGTGCGACAAAAAATGTCCACCTTTGTCGTACCTATTATTCAAATACTAGAATAATAAATTTAGTTTGTTTATCTACTAAAAAGTATTGACAAATTATGTCGACTATGTCATAATATAGGTTAGCAGGTCACATTGTATCTATCCTCGCACGGCAACAAATAGTTGACATTGCGTATCAATAATTTGGGAGGAGATTTGTATGAAAAGAACTCGTGAAGGATATCCTTACCGGCAGGTCAAATACCAAGGATACTTCGGTTATCTTGACACAATCCTCGAATTTCATTATTATTTCAAGCATCGCATAATCCAGAAAGAATGGCTGATTGATGAATGTGGTGAAAATACACGCTGTATTATCAACATCAAAAAGAATGTTGATTCCGACGAATTTCACTACCGCGTTCAATTCGAAGATCTGGATGAAGGTTGTGAACTCATAGGCATTACAACAGGTTGCGGAAGTTTTGAGAGAATTCAAGAATTGATTGAGATGGCAATAATCAACGGCGTAGAAAAAGAGACTTTTGATGGCGATTATGACCCTTACTGGTACGAAAATGTTTTGAAAGAATTCGTCTATTTATGGTAAAGTAGTCATAACCATAATAAAAACCTGTGAACTGATAGGCAGATTTCACAGGTTTTTATTTTTTTCAAATATAAACACAATCATTATAATTTGCATTATACTATTTTTATCTATTTCCAAACCTCACTTGGTATTACAAATTCAGGTGAACCCATACTACCTGGAGCAATTGAATATTTTTCAAAAACAATAACTAAATCATTATCTTGATTAACGTAAAAGCTTTGATTTTCCGATATTCCTTTGTAATCCTCTTCAAAATAAATGATTCCATTATCATAATCTTGTCTTCTTGCAATTTCATCCCTGATATAATTATTAACACATTTCTTAATTTCATCGTTTTTAATAAAATCAGATAACTCAATTAAACACTTATTTTTCTTATCAATGTTATAAAATTTATGACTAGTCGATGAAGAACCAACAACGTTTACAACCCAAACATCAAAAGCAAAAACATCGTCATTATCAGTCAAAATTTCATATCCAGATTCAATGCTCAAATGTCCGCCAAGTCCACTATTTTCCATATCTTCAGCATCTTCTTTGAAATTCGCAATCAACTTTTCTGCCATTTGTTTTACTTCAATATTTATTTTTTCTTGAAGCTCTTCATTTCCTAGCTCTGTAACTTCTGGCACATCAATTTTGGCGTGATAATTTTTTTCATCAAACCTATATTTATTGCCAGTTAATATTTTAACAACTGCTTGCATACCTGGAATCTCACTTAAATTCTTAGCAAATACAGGACTTAAATTAAGCCCCACAATTGAAGCAACCATAAACACTCCAACTAATCCTGAAACTCTTGAAATCCATAATCTCTTTGTTTTAAATCTTGATTTTATACGACTTTTTAAAGTGCTTGGTGCTTTAATGCTTTCATATTTTTCTTTTGCTTCATTAAAAAATTCCTTCATTAAGATTCACATCCTTCCCAATATTTTGTCGTAATAATTCTAAAGCTTTATAAAGTCTTGTTTTAACAGTATTTATATTTTCCTTTAAGATTTCTGAGATTTTTTCTAACGTCATATCTTCATAAAACCTTAATATAATAATTATGCGGTATTGTTCTTTTAAATTCATAATCGCATTATAAAGATCTGTGTCAGCATATTTGTCGTTATAACTACTGGTATTTTCGATTGCTTCGTCTATATAAATTATTTTAGATTGCTTTTTTAGATACGTGTTTGCCGTGTTTATAACTATTCTATAAAACCAAGTTCCTAAATAATCAATGTTTTTTAACGAATCAATTGAAGCAATGGCACGCACAACGCTTTCATCAAGAATGTCTTCAGCATATTGCTGATTTTTTGCATAAGAATAAGCCAATCTATACATTTTATCTATGTTTTTAATTATATAATCTTCAAGTTTTTCTTTTTTATTTTGCATCCTTTTTGCTCCTTTCATAACTTAGACTAGCAAGACTTATAAAAAGTTTCTAAAAATAAAAATCTCTTAGTTGCCCAATATATAAAAGCATCTAAGAGATAGCACTAAACATATTAACTTTGTAAACTTTCTTCGATAACTTCCCAAATAGTATCAACATTTAATCTGTTTTCAGCAGAAAAACCAAAAATCAAATCTTCTGGCACATCAAGTTCTTTTGCGATGTCGTCTACATATGATTGAACTTTTGTTTTAGCAATCTTGTCAGCTTTAGAAGTTATAACGATATATCTATGTCCTGTTTGCTTTATGTAGTCCATCATAATTCTATCATTTTCGCCTGGTTTATGACGAATATCAACAAGCAAAATAATTAAATTTATAGTCTTTCTATTGTTCAAATATGTTTCGATTGAATCATTAACTTTCTTTTGCTCAGCTTTTGACATTTGAGAATAACCATAGCCAGGCAAATCAACAAAATAAAACAAATTATCCATGTTATAGAAATTCAATTGCCTTGTTTTTCCTGGTGCGCTACTAGTTCTGGCAAGCGACTTTCTATTTATCATTGTGTTTACAAAAGAAGATTTTCCAACGTTTGACTTTCCAGCCAAAACAATTTCAGGCAAATTATTTTTTGGATATTGCGATTTATTCATAACAGATATTTCAAATTTAGGATTTTTTATTAACATATACAAACCTCCACTAAATTTTGCTTAATTATACCACATCAAAACATCGTTTTCAAGGCATCTTCTCATTTCAACTTTCTGCCCAAGTTTCAATATTATTTGTTAAATCAATGTTTCTATCTTGAAGGAGGTATATTTCTTTCATTTACTTTCTTTACTTTTTTTAACTCTCCTATAGCCGTAATAATTTTTTCGTCATGCATTGCCAAATCCATTTCATTAGCTAACGCATTGACTTTGTCATATCTTTCTTTATCAACCTTTCCGCTTTTATACTTTGATTTTGTGCTTCTCCACAATGTATCAATTATCAAATTAGTCATTGGATCAACGTTTTTTCTAGTGGTTGAATTAATAGTTGCCCACTCGGCTACAGCATTATATTGAGTACACAATTTGTAAGATAAACTTTCCGCAATATCCAAACAATATTCCATTTCCTTGTCAAAGACATAACTATCAACATACATTCTATAACCAGTTTTTAATAATGGATGGCCTTTTGTTCCATCATATCCTAGATCCGAAAGTCTTTTATAAGTTTTTTCATCAACTTCCATCATACCAAGCATAGCTTTATCTTTTATTTTTTGTTGTTCGTTTTCAACGTCAAGATTTCCAAAAGCACTTTTAAATTGTTCATTATGAAAATCTTCCAAAAACTGTTCTTTGTGCGATTCGAATGGTGCTCTGCCTTTTAATTTTAAATCAGATCTAATTTTCTCTATTGTTTTTTTATTGCTAAGTATTAAATCAATAGCTAATTTTTGAGATTCAATTCCACTACGCGGTTCAACAGACAAGATATATAATATTGAACGGTCTATTGCCTCTTTTAATATTCTTATATCTTCCTGTTTTTGTTTATTTCTTTGAAAAATATTAAAATTGCCTCTTACAATCTCAGGGATTCCCTCATCCTGCCTTCCATCATATCCGAGGCTAGCCAAAGCTAAATAATTTTGTCCAAGTATAGCTTTCGTGTCATCCTCGCACATATTCTGTGCCAAATTCCTAATCAATGCTTTATTAGTTAGCTGCTCCATCTTATTTTTCCATAATTCATCATATCTTCTAAAAACAGGTCTTTCGCCATTTTCAATCGCTTTTACCTCTTCTTCATAACGTTTTTGGAGCTGAGTTAACTCGAAGAACTCGTCATAAGCGACATAGTCAAGCCTTAGGTCATTTTCTGCATGTGCAGTATATGTGTCAATATCTAATTTACCTTTTTTGCTTATTTCTCTAACTGCACTCATTACATTTCTATAATATGTTTGCGAAAGACCTTTAAGTGTATACCTTTTTTCATTTAATTCATTGATTAAATTCATCTTTAACACCCTTTCATTGAAAGCGCTACCTTGTGTTTTTCTAAATCCACTTTTATAACTCTTACTTTTACAATATCACCAACAGACACTACATCCATCGGATTCTTGATATACTTATCACTCATTTCAGAGATATGTACTAAGCCGTCATTCTTTACTCCTATATCAACAAATGCACCAAAATCAATAACATTTCTAACAGTTCCATTTAGCACCATGCCCTCTTTTAAATCTTCCAATTTCAAAACATCACTTCTCAAAATTGGTTTTGGCATTTCATCTCTTGGATCTCTTCCCGGCTTTTGCAATTCTTCTATAATATCTTTAACAGTCGGTTCACCAACATTTAATTCCTCTGCAACTTTCTTTGGATTGACGGTATTAAGATTTGCTCTAATTTCAGGAAGCTTGTCTTTTAAATCTTTTGAAGAAAATCCTATGCTACCTAAAATTTTTTCTGCAATATCATAACTTTCTGGATGAACAGACGTATTATCAAGTGGATTTTTTCCATCAATTATTCTCAAAAATCCAGCACATTGAGTAAAGGCAGCAGGTCCAAGTTTTGAAACTTTCAATAGCTCTTTTCTTTCTTTTATTTTACCATTTTCATCTCTATATTTTACAATATTATTTGCAACAACTTTACTCACACCCGAAATATATCTTAAAAGTGAAGGGGTAGCAGTATTCAAATCGACGCCAACACTATTTACCGCATCTTCAACCACGCCGGTCAAACTCTCATCAAGTTTGTTTTGATTTACATCATGTTGATATTGACCGACACCAATGCTTTTGGGATCAATTTTTACTAACTCAGCAAGTGGATCTTGAAGCCTTCTAGCAATTGAAATTGCACCTCTTAAAGAAACATTAATATCTGGATATTCTTCGGTTGCAAGTTTTGATGCAGAATATACAGAAGCTCCAGCTTCACTAACAATTGCGTAATGAATGTCATGATTTACTAACTTTATTAAATCAGATACAAACATTTCAGATTCACGAGAAGCTGTGCCATTGCCAATTGCAATCATATTAACATTGTACTTATTAATTAATTCCAACAACTTCTTCTTTGCACCTTCAGTATCATTTTGAGGTTCTGTTGGATAAACAGTTGTTGTATCTAGCAATTTGCCTGTGTCATCTATTACCGCAATTTTGCATCCCGTACGATATGCAGGGTCAAAACCCATAACAGTCAAATTTTTAAGTGGTGCTTGAAGTAAAAGTTTTTTTGCATTTTGTCCAAAAACTTTAATCGCTTGTTCCTCCGCTTTATCGGTAAGCTCATTTCTAACTTCATTTTCAACAGAAGGCTTAATCAGTCTTTTATAAGAATCTCCGATAGTTTCTTCCATTTCATTTTGAAAACTGCCATTCTTCACAAGCACCTTTCCTTTTAAATAGTCAACTATTTTCTCATCGGTTTCATCAATTTTTACTTTTAAAAATTCTTCTTTTTCTCCACGATTAATTGCTAAAATTCTATGACTAGGTATCTTAGAAATAGCCTCTTTATAATCATAATACATCTCGTAAACACTCTTTGCTTCACCATCACTAGCTTTTGTAACAATTAAACCCGCAGTATAAATTATTTTTCTAATATCTTTTCTATATTCAGCAACATCTGAAATCATTTCAGCAACAATATCCTTAGCACCTTGAATTGCTTCTTCAGAAGAATTAACACCATTTTCCTCATCAACAAAGCTTTCAGCAAGCTCCATCAAACTCTTTGAATCCTTTTGCTCAAACAATATCATTGCAAGAGGCTCTAAACCTTTCGCTTTTGCAATCGTTGCTCTAGTTTTTTTCTTTTGTTTATAAGGTCTATATAAATCTTCTACTTCCGTCAAACTTCCACAAACAACAATTTCGTTTTTTAATTCTTCGGTAAGTTTGCCTTGCTCATCAATTAACCTAATAACCTCTTCTTTTCTTTTTTCCAAATTTCTAAGATAAGTTAACCTTTCAAACAAATCTCTAAGTTGCTCATCGGAAAGCTCGCCAGTTGCTTCTTTTCTATACCTTGCAATAAAAGGAATCGTGTTTCCTTCATCTATCAACTTTATTGTGTTTTCAACCTGAAAAGGTTTTAACTTAAACTCTTCAACTAATTTATTTGATATAATATCCATTTTCTATTTTCATGACATATTTAATAGTTTTAATAAATCATGTATCTCCTTTCTTTATCGAT
>CAZTCE010000045.1:0-7858 GCA_964612205.1 uncultured Eubacteriales bacterium
ACTATTTAATAAATTTATTTTATAATTTTTAAAACCTAAAATATAACTCTTATTTGTCCTTCCTGTTTTGGAAACTATATCACGTTCAAACGGGATTTTTATCTTATCTGTATACCAAGTTTTTAACAACACACTTCCCTTAGCATTAACAAATCGATTGCCCGCATTTTGGCTATACATAATTCCGCTTATTAGCACATCACCAGATTTCACAATATCCCCAACTTGAACCGCACTCGTCCCTTCTAACGCATTAACCTTATATACAATGCCATCCTTGTTTGAAACGATATTGCAAGGCATATTTGCAAACTTCTCTTCTTTTTTCAAATTCGCCTCAACAACTTCAACAATTGCTTTAGTTCCTCTTATGTTAATGCCAATCCAAGCAATATCATGTCGGCGCATATAAATATTATTTTTAATTTTACTCGTATCCAAACTATTCTTCAAAATACCAATTCGCACATTTTCCGAAGCTAGCTCCTCTTTGATTTCATCTATTGGAAAAGTAAAATCCCCAACTATATCAATCTGCCAAACAAACAATCCATAAACATAAATCAATATCGAAATCAAAACGGCAAATACAAAGAAAGTCTTTCTTTTCTTATGTTTTACAATAAAAAACGGGACACCCACTTTTTTTTGAATATTTATTTTGCACCCAGTTTTTTTCGCAATTGCCACTAATTTTTTATATTCAAAAATATTTGTGCAAGCAACAATATACACATCTTCAGTTTTCTTTATATTCCATAAATTAATACCTTTGCTCAAAGCTAAATTTAAAAATCTTTCAACAAAAAAGCCATACACATTTATAATTATATACCCCTTAACTTTTTGAGAAGTTTGCTCCAAAAACATATTGTCCCCCTAATCATCAAATTCAATGTTTTTTATACTGCCCGTAATTAAAATATCATCATCAGTAATCTCCTCAATTTTCAAATTAGCTCCAAATACATTTACACTGTTATTAAATCGAATTACATTTTCCTCATACTCCATAATCCCCCTATGGTTTTCCAGCAAAACACTCTCATTTCCAATCACAGTTATTCTATAACAATCTTTAACCATATCAACTGGCATATCCAACATCTCACCAAACTTCTCCCTTGCACTTTTCTTGCACACCCTATTTTTTCGCATAAAAAATCACCCCATATAAAAAATATATGCAACAAGTTGATTTCTATGCAAAACAAAAAAATGCCACGAAGTCCGTCCCCGTGGCATTTTTTTTATTTTATTTTCTTAAGTTAGAAATTCTTTCTTCTGTTTTCTTCAAAAGCTCTTCATATTTAACCTTTTTTGCTTTTTCTTCTTCAATTTTGCTTGCAGGAGCTTTGGCTACAAAGCCTTCATTTGAAAGCATTTTTTCAACTCTTTTTATTTCATTTTGATAAGTCAAAAGTTCCTTTTCAAGTCTTTCAATTTCCTTTTCAACATCAACTAACTCATCAAAAGGAATAAATATTTCCATTCCTGGTGCAGCAATTGAAACAGCCGTGTCAGAAATTCCATCTTTGTTTCTTTGAATTATGATTTTATCAGCTGATGCTAATTTCTCAATAAAAGATTTTCCTTCTTCAATAACTTTGCTGTTTTCAGTTACAAATATCATGCTTGCTTTTCTTGATGGTGCAACATTCATATTAGCTCTAATGTTTCTAGTGTTTTTAATAATTTCTTTAATCAGTTCAATATCTTCTTCTTCAGATTTGAAATTATTTTTTTCATCAAATTTTGGCCATTCTGAAATCATAATGCTTTCATCGTTATGTTTTAAATTCATATAGATTTCTTCTGTGATAAATGGCATAAATGGGTGAAGTAGTTTAAGTGAAATTTTTAAAACTTCATTTAAAGTATATAGAGCTTCATCTCTCGTTTCATTTGTCATATCATAAAGTCTAGGCTTAATCATTTCAATATACCAATCACAAATTTCATCTCTAATTAATTCCATAATCTTTTGAATGGCAACACCAAATTCGTATTTATCCATACATTCAGTAATTTCTTTAACAGCTGTGTTAGCCTTGCTCAAAATCCATTTATCTTCAATGCACATCTTATTTTCATCGTGCATTAAATCTGAATCTCCAAAATTCATCATCGCAAATCTTGAAGCATTCCAAAGCTTGTTAGCAAAATTTCTACCAGCTTCAATCTTATCTGGCAAATATCTCATATCATTTCCAGGTGCTGTTCCTTGAACCAAAGCATATCTAAATGAATCAGCACCATATTTATCGATTACTTCTAGTGGATCAACACCATTACCAAGAGATTTTGACATTTTTCTTCCTAATTCATCTCTAACCAAACCATGAATTAAAACATGTTTGAATGGTGGTTTTCCAGTATGTTCAATGCTTGAGAATAACATTCTTGCAACCCAGAAGAAAATTATGTCGTAACCTGTAACTAAAACATCTGTTGGGAAAAACTTTTCAAAGTCAGGTGTTTTATCTGGCCAACCAAGAGTTGCAAAAGGCCATAAAGCTGAGCTAAACCAAGTGTCTAAAGTGTCTTCATCTTGATGCATATTATGACTTCCACATTTTGGACAAACAGTAACATCTTCTGCTGAAACAACAACCTCACCACAATCCTCGCAATAATATGCAGGAATTCTATGTCCCCACCAAAGTTGTCTTGAGATACACCAATCTTTTACATTGTCCATCCAACTAAAATAAATTTTATCAAATCTTTCTGGAATAAATTTCATTTCGCCATTTCTAACTGCTTCATTTGCTGGCTTTGCAAGTTCTTTCATTTTCATAAACCATTGCTTAGAAACAGCTGGTTCAACAGTTTCATGACATCTATAACATTTTCCAACGTTATGAGAATAATTTTCAGTTTTTACTAAAGCACCTAATTTTTCCAAATCTTCAACAATTGCTTTTCTTGCTGTAAGTCTATCCATTCCCTCATATTTTTCAACTAAACCATTCATATGTGCATCATCTGTGAATACTTTTATAACTTCTAAATTATGACGAAGCCCTACTTCGAAGTCATTTGGATCATGTGCAGGTGTAATTTTAACAGCACCTGTTCCAAACTCTTTTTCAACGTATTCATCAGCAACTATTGGAATTTCTTTATTCATAATTGGAAGCACAACAGTTTTTCCAATTAAATGAGTATATCTTTCATCATCAGGATGAACCGCAACCGCAGTATCACCAAGCATTGTTTCAGGTCTTGTTGTAGCAACAATTATTTCATCTTTTCCGTCAGGAGTTTTATAGCTGATATGCCATAAATGTCCTGCTTCTTCTTCGTATTCAACTTCTGCATCAGAAATTGATGTCATACATTTTGGACACCAGTTAATCATTCTTTCGCCTTTATAAATTTGTCCCTTGTTATACATATCAGCAAAAACTTTTTTTACAGCTTTTGTTAAACGTTCATCCATTGTGAAACTTACTCTTGACCAATCACAAGAAACACCCATTTTTCTAAGCTGATTTAAAATTGTATTACCATATTTTTCTTTCCAATCCCAAGCTCTTTCTAAAAATTTTTCTCTACCGATATCTTCTTTAGAAATGCCTTCCTTACGCATTTGCTCAACAATTTTTGCCTCAGTTGCAATGCTTGCATGGTCAATTCCTGGAACCCAAAGTGTTTCAAAACCTTGCATTCTTTTATATCTAACGATTATGTCTTGAAGTGTGTTATCCATACCATGTCCCATGTGAAGCACACCAGTAATATTTGGTGGTGGCATCATAATAGTAAAAGGTGTTTTTGAAGAATCGCTATGTGCCTCAAAATACCTTTTTTCCATCCAATTTTGATAAATTCTTTCTTCAAAATCTTTTGGCTCATAATTTTTTTCAATTAATTTCATTTTGTTTCCTCCTAAATTTATATAATTTTAAAACATCATCAAAAGTCCAACAGCTGTAAGTAAAAAGCCAAATAGCTTAAGACTATCAGTCGTTAAATTTTCTTCACCAAAATCAAAATATTTCTTTGCGACTCGTCTAGCATCAAAAATCAAAATACATCCGACAAGTGCCAAAATACTTCCAATTAAGTTAACCCACATAAAACCACTTCCTGCTTTTAAACTCAAAAAAATCGCCCTAGCAAAAGGACGATTTTATCGTGTTACCACCTTAATTTATAATAAACTTCAAGTAAAACTTAAAGAACTATTACCTCATTAACATTTAACGCATGCATACGGCATATCTTACTATTTGATTCAGAAATGCAACTCCCAAGCTACCTTCAATTAAGCCAAAACTTAAAAGGGCTTTCAGCCTACCGACCCTTTCTCTCTAAAAGCAAACTTAACTTACTCCTCTTGTTCACCGTCTTTAAATATAAAAGCATTATACAGCATTTGTCATAATTTGTAAATAGTTTTTTTTATCTCCAAGTTTCTGAATCGCCGTATATCGAAACGTTTCCCTCTGCTAAACTTTTTTTGACATCTATGACCCTTTGATTTGAAGAGCCTTTCCATTTCAAAGTAAAATCATGTAATTCATCTTTATATGTACCATCAACTAAAACATCGATGTATTTCAAAACTTCTTTATCTTTTAGTTCTTCATCAAATCTAAAACCAGACCAAACCCATAAATTTTTGTCAGGGTATTTTTCTTTAAAAGCTTTAGCAAGCTTTGTTGTAGCTTCGATATTTCTAGGATGCATCGGTTCTCCGCCTAAAATCGATAAACCTTTTATATGGCTTTGTTGACACAAATTTAGCACTTCGTCAACTGTTTCATCAGTAAATTCATTGCCACCATCAAAATCCCAAGTTTCTGGATTAAAACAATTTTTGCAATGGAAACTGCAACCTTGCATAAATACAGAAACTCTAACACCTGGTCCATTCGAAATATCCATTTTTCTGATTGTATTATATTTCATATTTATTTCGCCACCTTATTATCAAGATGTAAAACTCTTTCTTTTATTTCTTGTGTTCTACCTTTATTCCAGAAATTCGTACCAATATATCCACAAGTACGTCTTGCAACATTTAAAGTATTGTGATCTCTGTTGCCACAATTTGGGCAATACCATTCTAAGTTATCATCAATCAAAATTTCACCTGTATATCCGCAACTTTGGCAATAATCCGATTTAGTATTAAGCTCCGCATACATAATGTTATCATAGATAAATTGAATTACTTCAAGAACAGCTTCAATGTTGTTTTCTAAGTTAGGCGTTTCGATGTACGAAATAGCACCTCCAGGACTTAATCTTTGGAACTCACTTTCTAATTTTAATTTAGAAAAAGCATCAATCTCTTCAAAAACAGGAACGTGATATGAATTTGTAATATAGCCTTTATCTGTAATTCCTTTTACAACTCCAAATCTTTCTTTCAAACATTTAGAGAATTTATATGTTGTAGATTCAATTGGTGTGCCATAAACTGAATAATCAATATCTTCTTCTTCTTTCCACTTTTTAGCTGCATCATTTAAATGTTGCATTACTTTTAATCCAAATTCTTTTCCTTCTCCATTATCTGTGTGAGAACGGTCTGTCATATATTTTACACATTCATAAAGTCCAGCATAACCTAAAGAAATTGTAGAATAACCGTGATGCAATAATTCGTGAATTGATTCACCAGGTTCAAGTCTTGCTAAAGCACCATCTTGCCACAAAACAGGTGCAACATCACTAGTAGCATTGCTTAATCTCTTATGTCTGATTTGTAACGCTTTATGACATAACTCTAAACGTTCATCGAATATCTTCCAGAACTTGTCCATATCTTTTCCAGAAGAAAGTGCAACATCAGGTAAATTGATTGTTACAACACCTTGGTTGAATCTTCCATAGTATTTACCTTTGCCTTTTTCATAATTCTTAGCTTTAGCAATGTTTCCTAAGCTATTTGTTCTATCTGGAGTTAAGAATGAACGGCAACCCATACAAGGATAACAATCTCCTGTGCCATATTCATTTTTCTTCAATTCTTTCATCATTTTTTCAGAAATATAATCAGGCACCATTCTCTTGGCTGTACATTTTGCAGCAAGCTCTGTTAGGTACCAATATTTACTTTCTGGATGAATGTTATCTTCTTCAAGAATATATAAAAGTTTTGGAAATGCAGGTGTTATATACACACCATTTCTATTTTTAAAGCCCAATATTCTTTGATTTAAAAATTCTTCGATTATTAATGCAAGTTCTTCTTTATATTCTTCAGTTTCGCCAAGATACATATTAACTGATAAAAATGGTGCTTGACCATTTGTGTTAGTCATTGAGTTTACTTGATAATTAAATGTTTGAACGCCATCAGCAATTTCTTTTTTAGTGTCTTGTATTGCAAACTTTTTGCTATCTTCATCTGAGAAGTTTCTGTCTTTGTATTTTTGATAATATCTGTCATAACTTTCTCTGACAAAAGGTGCTAAATGAGAAAGTGAAACAGTTGCACCACCATAGCTAGAAGATGTAACCGCTAAAATGATTTGAGTTGCAATTGTTGCGGCTGTGATAAATCTATGAGGTTTTTCTATCATAACTCCATTTATTATTGTTCCATTTTGAAGCATATCTTCCAAGTTTATTAATTCACAATTGTGAAGTGCATTTTGTGCGAAATAGTCGGCATCGTGAAAATGTATAATTCCTGCATCGTGTGCCTTTACAATTTCTTCTGGAAGTAAAAATCTTCTAGTAATGTCTGTGCTAGTTATTCCAGCGATGTAATCCCTTTGAGTTGTAACTAATTCTGCATTTTTGTTAGAATTTTCACTGTTCCAATATTCGTTTTCGCCATCGATTAATTCTTTAATCGTTTGGTCGGTTGTGTTTGCCTTTCTAACTAATTCTCTTGTGTATCTATATGTAATATATCTTTTAGCTAATTGATATTTATCAAATTCCATTAGTTTTTCTTCAATGATGTCTTGAACATCTTCAACTAATATTCTTTTTTTGCCTAGCTCTTCGATATATTTAATAATCGAATCAATATCTTCAGCAGTAGCTTTTTCTCTACCTCTTACTTCTGTGTTAGCTTTACTAATTGCAATTCTAATTTTTTCAGCATCGTAATCGACAATATGTCCATCTCTTTTTACAACTTTCACTTTAACTCCTCCTTTGTGTTTTTATACCTCCATAATATCCTTTATTCATATATATTAAAAGTCGCAATTGCGACTTTTACAAATTTTTGTTATAATGTCTTCGGAGGCGATATTATGGATCCATTTGAGAACCTATCAAACCTTCAAAAGGCTAGACTTTTCAGTCTTTTGAACGTTCATACATATAATTTTAAAAAGAACCAAAACATAATTCCTTTACTTAAATCAGACAACATAATTGGGATTATTTTAACCGGAAATGCAAAGCTAACTAACTCCGACTATAACGGAAATGAAATCGTTTTAGAAACGCTAGAAACTAACTCCGTTTTTGGAACTAATATAAGCAATATAAATGTTAACAATTGTGAATTAATTGCATTAGATGACACGGAAATTGCTTTAATTAATTGCGAAGAACTTTACGATATTCAACATACAAACTACGTTTATTTTAATATTTTTATTGCAAATTTACTAAAAGCAATAAACTTAAAATATAAACAAACCAATGAAAAATTAAGAGTGCTATCTCAAAAAAATATTCGAGATAAACTTTTAGAATATTTTGAAATTCAATATCAAAAAACTCTTTCTAGAACTATTGAACTGCCATTTAGCTTAAAAGAATTGGCTGATTATTTAGTTGTAAATAGGACATCATTATTTCGAGAATTAAAATATTTAAAAGAAGATAAATTTATTAAAACAAAAGGTAATAAAATAACTTTGCTCTATAAAGA
>CAZTCE010000046.1:0-7660 GCA_964612205.1 uncultured Eubacteriales bacterium
CCTGAGTGGATTCCATCTCCACCAACTCCACTGAGTGAATCTTGGGAGGTAGATTAAGAATCTCTTTAGTTCTACGCAAAGAGTGCTTATTAATGGTTTCCTGAAGAACTTCCATATTCTTATATCCAGTAACCATATTACCAAAAGGACCCTCCATTGTGCAGTAGTAACTTTTGAAGTTTGTCTGAGTGCTTCTTTCTATTCCCAACCACTTTAAAGGAACATAAGCATCCAAAGGAGAGCTTATTATAGGAGTACCTGTCATTGCCACCTTATAGGAGGCCTTGGTTAGCTTCAATAAACCCTGAGCCTGCTGGGATATTCCCTTACACTTATGCACCTCATCTACAAGAATTAACCCAAACTCGTTTGGCCCATTCAAAATCCCATCTACCACTCGATCATCTCTTAAAGACTCCACATTTGTAATTACAAAGAATTCATCTATAGGTCTATTTAGATGAGCAGCCCTCTCTGCCACAGAACCAATTTTGAGATTCCCTCTTGAAGTTATTTTGGAGCCTAGAATGGTGCAGCTTAAATCTGAGAACCTTTCAACCTCTCTCTTCCAATTAAGCTTCAAGACATTCAAACCACATATAACTAAGCAGTGCTGGATCTCACCTCTTTTCTGCAGCTCCTGGGCTAATAGTATAGTGCTCATGGTGTTGTGAGTTACTATCCCACCCTTAACCACATATAGATGACTAGGACTGTCTACAGTCAGACATCGTCCTGGTGCATTGGGGGCTCTCTCAATATGTAGAATGCGTCTTATACCTGCTCCCACTGCCGAGCTGTCCCAGGAGGAGCAGCTTCTCTGCTCCAGAGCAGGTACCCAGATGTCAGTCTTTGAGATTAAAGTCTCAATCTGCTTTGTAGTTTGAGTGCTCCAACCCTCTGAGGTCATAATTCTCCAGAGATGATCCTTGCAGCAAATTAGAGAGGTGCCCCCCTCAAAAGTTACCTCATACATCTCCAAATCTAAATGGTCGTAGACTGCTTGAACTGTGGTCTTCTCACCTCTCTCATTGTAAAGAGTATCCCCCACCTCAACATCTCGAATGGGAATGTATCCATCTGGAGTGAGTACAGGGGTATCTAACTCGAAAGCCTTTCCCAAACCTGGCAGATCAAGAAGTAGCCATCTATCATGATTTAGACCATACTGGATTGCTTCCAATTGGTGATCAAAGGGCTTCACCTTAAATGGCCCAATCTCATGTCTCTGAGGAGATTTCTCCTTAGAATCCTTCAGTAGCTTTAGACTTATCTGGTCAAACTTACTGGCTGCATCTAAAAATCTCGATAGGTATGTAAGAGGCACCTCCCACTCCTTGGTCTTCTTAGAATAGCTACACCCAGAGTAGAGTTTGATAATATTAACCAGTTCCTGATTGAAGTCAAATTTGATAAATAGAGAGGTCTCCCCAACAACCTTCTGAGTTATTCTCTCCTCAATTGTTATCATCGCCTATCCCTTCAAAGAGAGATATTCTATTGGAATGAAGAGTTGATGTGTAGGTTTCTTCAAAGTCTGATTCTTCTGTAGATTGAGTCTTGAACTCCACTCTTGCACCTACCCTGAAAGACTTTCCACACTCACACTCAAAAGTTTCTGTGAGATCCATGCCTGAGCCACTATAAAATTCCACTTTACCAGAATCATCCCTATCTATATCTTCTGGATGCCCAAAGAATGCACTTGGTACATATATCTCTGCTGGAAGATATTCTCTTCCACAATAGGGACAAGTTATGGTTGCATCCTTTCTTCTATCTACTGTATTCATTGTCATTATTAATCACCTTCTATAGGATAGAATATCCTTAAATAATCTCATTATAATATACAAAGGAGGGTAAAAAGAAAGCCACAGAATTTTATATTTTTCTGCGGCCCTTTTTACGATTTAATTTTAGATCAGGTCAGCTCACCATCATCAATACTAAGTGCTTGTGAATCGAGTTTGTTATCTATCTCAGCCTTGGTATACACATCACCAGCCTTTGCATAGGTACTCTCAATGGGGCGTCCCTTGCTGTCGTTGGTAGCGTTGGTGGCATTAGTAGCACTAGAGGCTTCTTTAACCGTAGTTCCATTAGATTCGAAGATGGTTGTAATGGATTTACCATTGATACTGCCTGTGACATTGACAGCGTTGGTGGCATTTTCAATGGACCCGCCGCTAATAGTAACATCTTTCAATGTAATATTTGTAAGCTTGCCATTTTCAATCTTAATAGCACTACCAGAATCACCTCTAAAATCAAAGTTGATATTTGTAAGCTTGCCATTTTCAATCTTAAAGCCATTTCCATTGGTGCCCTGACTAGCATCAATAGTAAGGCTACTAATTTTCCCTCCTTGGACTGTTATCCTAGATCCGCAGCCCTCAAGGGAGGTGAGACCCACTACTGAGATTCTAGAAGTGGCTGGGATGTTGTAACTTCCATCAAAAAGCTGTAATGTCACACTTTCATCAGCATCCTTGCTACTGCTATCCTCAGTACTGACCCACCAGTCCTTACCTTCCAATTTGCCATCCTTAAAGTATAGAGTGGCACAGTAGAAGCTGCCCTGTTTAGTAAAGGTAACAAAACTGGAGGCCTTGTCACTGCTCTCATCCGTAGGAGGAAAGTTATCACTACCTGCATATGTCACAATATCCTGAGCATCATCTACCTTGATATAGTAACCTGCGATGTTGAACTCAATGGGCTTTCCTTCTCCAGTTGTTCCAGATATTACAAAGCTGGACTTGCGTCCTCCATCAATAAACTGATTTACGATGGATGATAGATTGTATTCAGATAGCCAGTTATCCTCTCCACCATTAGCAGTTCTACCTGAAGAGGGAAAGATGTGTAATTTACTTCCATTTATATAACTCATTATTTTACTGCCTCCTCAGCCTGCTGCTCTGCTAACTCCACACTTGGAGTTGCTGTCTGCTCCTCAGATGCGTCGTCCTGAGGATTTTGGAAATATAACTTCCAAAAAATCTCCTGAGCCTCTCCCTCTTCCATGCTAAAGCCATCTAATTTCAAATACATCAGCACATCTCCTCCTGAAACGGTGTAGGAGGAAGGTTTGGAGGTACTGCTTCCACGCACTACAAAGTAGGTAGGTTGAGTACTACTGGCACTCCAGTCTAGATTTGAGTGGAGGACCTTAAAATTCAAATTTAGAAGAGGGGTACTACCTGTAGTGAGTTGATTTAAGGTTCCCTCAAGAGGACAGCCACCTAGCAGCCTAGAAGTGAAGGTTAGATTGCTCTCAGCAGTTCCCACCCCATAGGCCACATCTAAATACTTAGGACTTTTTATATCTACGAAATTTCCAAGTAGAGCCTGGCATAGCTGATTAAATAGGACAGCGGTTCCATTATTGTGAAGCTCCTGCCCACCTCTGTATCTGCCTTTATAGGTTTTCCTCAGGAAGACCTTACCATTATATACAATTGAACTCATTCGTTAATCTCCCTGATAGTTAATTTTTGTTTGAAATCTCAGGATCTTTTACATATACGCTAGTACCATTCATAACTCCAGGCACAACTACACTCACATTGACCTTACTGCTGGTGATAGATACCTCTTTGGGTAGCCCTTGTTGAATCTGCTTTAGGCTCTTACTCCAATCACCTATTGCATATGTACTATTCTCTCCCTCTACCACTCCACCAGCTACAACCTTGGAAATAGCTGCACCTACACCTCTGTGTCGAATAATCTCCACGATAGAGGAAATAGGAGGTGTCTTGAGGTGATTCTCGTGAGTGATGTTAATCGTACTTGCCAATCCTACCCCTGCTGGCAGTATATAGGGCAACAATTTTTCTAGATAAGCCAGGTCTTCAATGCTGCCTGTACTTGCAGTCAGCCGCACAGTGATTCCTCCACTGCCTTGCTCATATATCTGATCAGTAGCTGTCCTGCTAACCTCAAGTGTTACAATATCCTGATTGACTGAAAATACTGCGTACGCAGCCTCCCGAACTGCTCTCTCGGTTCCCTTATTTCTTATAATGTGGTTCCAAGATTTGCAAATATTTCTAAGGATTTTTGGAGGAAAGTAGGAATTCTCTATTAACCCCAGCTTTCTAGCTGCCAAAGGAAGAAGCCACTCATCTAAGGAATCCAGATCCCAGTTCCCTGGGATCTTTGCTGACTCCTCTATGGCAGCAGTTAAAAATATATTTAGTATCCTACATAGTAGTTGGAAGTCTCTGGATTTCTCCACATATACCTCAGGTACATTATCTTCTAATCTAAAGGACATCTTTCTTAGCTCTCCTTTATAGATAGGGTACTAATCTTCAAATTTTCTAATGCTCCAATAGTCTTTCCACTTGCATCCTTCATATCGCGAAGCCTGGGCAGAACATATCTATTGCACACATGAGCTGCATTAAAGAAACTGTCAGGTGCATATGGATCCTTGATGAGAGAGTTACTAGAAGGTGAGTATGTAGGCATACCTCCTGGAGCGTAAAGCTCTGCTGTACCCAGGATTTTATAGCTCTCGCCCCTTCCTAATATGCTGCTGACCTTTTCAAGGCTGGCGTTCCTGGTAGTGGTAGTTGTACCCCTCCAGTACTCAGCTTCCTCTGCTACCGCGAAAATAGGACCTACTCTGCTTAGACCAGCCCCTTCTAGTACCATGCTGGAGAGAGGCTGTTCTTCCTTTGCTAGGATGTAGTAGACTTTATTCTTATTGATATCTCCATCGAAGATTGCAGGGAGTATATAATAGCCTGCAATATCAGGAGTGCTCCAATCGGTGTCTACCTGTTGAAAATAAGTTTCGCTGGTAGGCTCATCAGTAGAAGTGAAGGTTTGAAGGGTCAAATCCTCTGCCTCAGCATCAGATAACTGTAGAGGAGATCCTCCTGGGGATAGGATAGCCTTACTGGCTCCTATGTAGGAGCTGTTTCCACCAGATAGAGTAACACTCACACCCTCATGCACAGCCCCACCTGCATCTCCTGCTCCTGTAACCACCACTTCCTGGCCTGCCAACAACTTTTGAGGCAGATTTGCACCTAGGGTCAATGCTAAGCACCAGGAGCATTGATAGGGATCATTTGCAGGGTCTAGAATGGCAGGTAAGGTCGATTCCTTCTCGTAGGATCCATCACTGCATAGTCCATACTCAATCTCAGCCACACCATTCAGGGCCACAACCTTTAAGGGGTCAGCAGAGACCATGGAGGCTAGTGGCAACCCTTGTAGTTTTAATTGATAATTTTCTCCGAAACTGTAGATGGTATTAGCCTTGTATTTCAAGTGTCCATTCTCACACTTGCACCAACTTACCTTATCTGATTCAGAGTTGTAGTCTGCAGTAGTGGCACTTAGTTTTTGGAAATCTTTAGATCCTGCCTTCACTACAATAGTGTTGCCCTCTCCAATCATTCCGAGTTCCAATACAGGCTCTACGTTATTGGTCCACAGTAGGTACTCTCCAATATTGAGTGTGTACTCCTTATCGCTTGCACTTCCCTCAGCACTCTGAAGAGTGGCCACAAGATCTGCGGAGTTTGTAGCTATCTTCAATCCATTTTTATATGAAGTAGATTCAGCTGCATAGGTGCTCTGTAGTGTTGAGATATCTCTCTCCATTACAGAGATGGTTATTGAAGAGCTTAGGTTGATTGCCTTGTTGCAAGGATACTTTTCACTACTGGTAGGGCTGCCTCCTAGAGTCACATTGGACTTAATGACTGTACCAGACTTCAAGACAGCTTTAATGTTACTAGCACTCTCAGGGTGAGCACAGGTATTTTCGTCAGGTCTCTCTTCAAAAATATAAATGGCCTGCTTAGCTGTCAATTGATGAGGAGTGTCCGCTGGAATAGGATTCTTATCCTCTGCACCATCTACACACACAGCGTATAAATAGTTGGTGTACGTTGTAGTAGCTACATATTCAGGCACTAAGATGTGCAAGGTCTCATTAGCATTCACAGTCCATGTAGTTGAGCCATCAGCTTCGGGAGTCCCCTGAAATTTGCTTGAAGAAATTTTGGGAGCAATAGATTTGATTGCTCCTAGAGTCTTGCCTTCAACTAAGGCAGTGTTGTCATACAGACTGTAGTTACTAGCCCCCCAATAGTATGATAGATTATCATAGGTTGTCCATGGAGTCGTTCCTGCTAAAACAGACCTCTGCTGAATGTCTAATCCACCACAACTCCCTTCAAACTTTTTATAAGCATCATCATCCCTATCTAAGGAGTAGGTGATAGGATTTAGAGCTACATATTGAATACGAGGATCTGATTCCTTAATCCAATCCACTACCTGCTGGTAGTCAATCTGCCTACCATAGGTTAACTGCCTAGAATTGAGATGGCTATACAGGTTGGATACAACTGCCTTTCGAACTTCTTCTGCCTCTTTGGCTGTAAGAGTTCTCTGCAAATAGATTTGTCCAGATAGCTGGTAATCTAGGAAAATGGGGGCCCCAGCTTCAGGCATATAGTCATGGAGTATGGCCTTAGTGTCTGCCACCTCCTGCTTCAAGCTCTCTACCAGCAAGTCTTTATCCTCACTAATATTGGAGAAAATAAAGGATCTATCAAACTGCTCTTTGGTAGTAACTGAGGTTCCACCTAACATTAGGGGATAAAATCTAAGCTGGAAGGCATTAAGATCTTCCTTACCATTAGTACTAATAACCTTACTACCAGTTTTCACCTCACCTGATATGTCCAGGCTCTTTAATTTGTAGGAAGAGTATAAATCATTGGTACGATCTCCAACTCTAATATTGGAGATTAGAGGACGACCGTAGGAGTCCTCTGCATCATAGAGGTAGCTCTCATAATCATTTATGGTAACCAGCGTGTCAAAGGTTCCAACTACTCTCTTGTAAGCTGCTTGCATTTCTGCAATAGTTTCAGGGTCCCTACCATTCACTGCACTCTCACCATTTGAAACCTGCAGATTGGCAGAGGTGATGTTGTAAGAAAGGGTCTCATCTCCAGTAGTAGCAGTAAAGCTGATCTCTGGAGAGTTTAGGAAACCTTCTAGGGTATTCTTTGCTATGTTGCCCGCTTCTCCTGAGGAGAGGATATATTTTATATAGATACCATCTCCAATTAGAGTTCCAATATCCTCAGGGAATTGGATATAGCAGCTTCCTGTAGCTGGATCTAGTCCAAATTGATAGCAATAACTGCCAGGAAGTTGTTGGTGCAGATTGTTAACTCTCTTCCAATAGGTACCTCCATCAGTATTAGCAGAACCTAGAAGCTGTAAGGAGTCGTAGGTGCTATCCTCAGCAGCCACACTGGTAAAATCAGGATCGAAGGAGATAAAAATACCATTCTGAGCTACATTAGACTGCACGAAGTAGAGCCTATTGTTACTGTCTAGGCAGTCCACATCAATTAGGGTAGATCCATTTACCTCGAAGTCATTGATGGTTCCCTCCATAGCTAGTACAGAGGTAGCACTCACTTTCCCAGGTTCTAAATCTACCTTCTCCAGCAGAGTATAAACTGAGTTGGAATTCTCATCACAAACCTCTGTAAGGCAGGGTAGCGAGATATTCTTCTCATTCGCTCCACTTCCAAAGTTTGAGTAATTATATTCTTCCCCTGCTCCGCCATCGTACGTTATGGTAACATTCGTTAGAGCGCTTCTATAC
>CAZTCE010000047.1:0-7651 GCA_964612205.1 uncultured Eubacteriales bacterium
GGGACGGACTTCGTGTGCCACGGGGACGGACTTCGTGGCACGATTTTTTTTGAAAACTAGTATTTTCAAGTGTTTCACGGCTTGCCCTGTGAAACATGCTATTTTAAGCTATCTTTTGATTAAGGTGTGCCACGAAGTCCGTCCCCGTGGCATTTTTTGTTTAATTGAGCATTTGCTATCTCTTGACTTTTTTATGTAAATATAATATAATCTGTTTGTTAAAATTTTTGGAGGCTCTTTTGTAATTAAAAAGGAGGTAATAGCATGAATTTCAAGGTTTTTGGTTTTGCACGGAATAGGAATAATCTCAATACGCTTGTAAATGCAAGTAGAGTTTTAGGAGCACCTCATAAGCATCGTGGTGATGCAATCGTTGTTGAGCATGATGTTTTCAATAAAGCATTGGCCAAAGCAGTCGATGAAGGTAATGTCAATCAGTTTATCCGAGCGACATTTTCCAAGAATACTGAGTTTGAATCTTCAACGCTTCTTGTTGAAAGTTTTGAAGACTTTTTCAGCAATTTCAGACTTTATTGTGTCAGTGATGATTTCTTCTCAATATTCTATGCAATTTGCTTTAATATCAATTTGCTTTCCGATGAAATAGCAAGCCAAATTTTGTCATTGGCTTGTGAAGCATATTACAGCAACAGTTTTGACCAGAAGCTTAATTCTTTGAACATGCTCGATGAATTGATTGAAAATCTGCCTTTGCCACTCGTTGAAGATGCAGTTTTGGATAACATTAGCAGCATCTTGGACGATAAAACCTTACTTTTAAGCAACTTCAAATATTTCACATATTTTGAAAGTTGGCATAAAATGATAGTGACTAATTTGAGGAAGGTTTTGCAAGTGGTGTCTGGCTATGAAGCAGGTTTTGAAGAATTCATAGAGCTTTTTCCCGAATTGACACCGCAAGTCTATGAATATATTTTTGAAAAAGTGCTTGTTGATGACGAATGTATTTGGAACATTGTCGATGACGACGACTTCGATTTCATCGATTCAATTTTGAAGCCGATGGCAGATTACGAAAAGTATCAAGGCTATTATTTCGAAATCATTCGTGAAAAAGTTCCAGAGATTTTTGAGTATCTCAGTAGTCATGGCAAATATCTGGAAATGTATTATGCTTGCGATTTCCTTGCGGAAGAGTTTAGAATTTCAAAGGAAGAGGTGGACGAGCTTTTTAAAAGACGTCTTTATGAATCTGTTGAAAAGGTTTGCAAAATTTCCACTGATTTGGAAGCTCTTTCCAGATTGATATCAATTCCTGAAGGATACGATTATCTCATGGAAAACATTGCATATCTTCTTTCAGAGTATGGCATAATTCTCTATGCATTACTCATTAAATTGCTGGGACCTATTCCTGCAATAACTTCTAAAGAATTTTGTTGCCGAGAATATATCGAGCGATAAAATAAAAAAGCCACGAAGACTTCACCATTTGGCAGTGCTTTTTATTGTGTAAAAAAGAAATTATCATACAAATTTAGTTATCAGAACGATTAAAGGTTTATTGCTGTAACCAATTTACATAAAGTCAAATTATAAGTTGACATAACAAGAAGAACTATGTTATAATGTTAACGTATGAACAAAAAAGGAGGAGGCAATATGCTTAATAGCAAGATGACGGATGCCACTAGACTTACTGTTTTGGAGGGAAGAAAGATGAAAAATGCAGTTACTCGGTGCTTGGCTTTGGTGATGCTTTTGCTTATGGTGGTAACTATGACTGCTTTTGCAACTGAAAAAGTTGGGAATACGGATGCAATGAGATTCGTAAATGATTCGGTCAATGTACTTTCGACGGAAGCAAAGAACACTCTCGTTGAAGTTTCTCAGAAGATGGCAGAAGAATATGGAATGCAGATTTTCATTTCTACCTTTGAAGATCTCAGCGGAGTAGATGTTCAGGCTATGGAGAAAGAATATTTGAAAGAAGATGCTCTAGGTGTTATAATTCTTTTGGGTACAGATGATAATGAGGTGCTTATTGGATTTGACAATAAAATGATGGAATATGTTTCAGGAGAAGAAATTGAAAGTTTGATTGCAGAATATGCTATTCCTAATTTTGCCAAAAAAGAATATGGCAATGGCATGATTGAGTTGCAGAAATGGCTTGTAAACTATATCATGACTGATATTTATCCGAAAGTTGGCCAGCCTTTGGTAAAAGAAGCTGAATCAATTGACGCTTCAAGCATGAAAAAAAGTGAGGACATCGGCAAGGTTAGCTTGGGAACGAATCCAGTTGTTCCTGAAAAGAGCAACTCTACCACTGCAGTGGTGATTGTATCTTTGATAATTCTTGTCATTGCTAGTGGCGTATTTTTGAAGATGCGAGTGTTGATCAAGAATAGACTCAACTGATGAATCCAGTTTTTTAGCAAAAAGACTCTTTGGTTTAATAACCAAGGAGTCTTTAACATTGTCTACTTGAAGTAGTTAATTAATTGTAATATAATAAATGCGTTAGGAGAGTGTTGAATTTGCAAGATAAAGAAAATTTTCCAAGCGATAGAATAAAAGAAGATTTGAAAAAACTGCCTGATAAACCAGGAGTTTATATAATGAAAGATAAAAATGATGATATTTTATATGTCGGGAAAGCGGTTATATTAAAAAATCGTGTTAGACAATATTTTCAAAAGACTAATAAAACCGAGCGAATAAAAAAGATGGTTTCTCAGATTGATCATTTTGAATATATTGTTGTTGATAGTGAAATGGAGGCTTTAATTTTAGAGTGCAATTTAATTAAACTTCATCGTCCTAAATATAACGTTCTTTTAAAAGATGATAAAATGTATCCTTATATAAAAGTTACCGTTAATGAGGATTATCCAACGGTTCGAATTACTAGAAAAAAATTTAATGATGGTGCAAAGTATTTTGGACCTTACACAAATGCGTATGCGGTTAAAGAAACGGTGGAATTTTTAAATAAGACTTTTAAATTAAAACATTGTAGAAAAGTTTTTAAAGATGGAAAAACTGAAACGCCTTGCCTTAATTACCACATAAAAAGGTGTTTAGGAATTTGCATGGGAAACGTTTCAAAATATGAATATAAAAAAATAATTGACCAAGTTATTGATGTTTTAGATGGTAAGTCTGAAAGCTTAATTAAGCAAATTGAAGCTGAGATGAAAGTTGCTTCAAGTGAGCTTAATTTTGAAAAGGCAGCAGAGCTTAGAGATAGAAAAAATAGCATTGAAAATTTGATGCAAAGACAAAAGATGGATTCTTTTAGTGAAAACAATATTGATGTTATTGGAATTGTGAAATATTTAGATAAAGCTTCAATAGAAGTTTTTAATATTCGAAATAGCAAAATGCTTGGTGGCGAAAATTTTATTTTGAAAGATATAGAAGATTTTAGCGAAGGTGAGCTATTATTTGATTTTATTAAACAATATTATTCGGAAGATAATGTTCCTAATAAAATCATGTTTAGATATGAATTCCCAGATATGGAGCTTGCTAAGGAATGGCTGTTAAAAATCAGTGGCAGAAAGAGCATTGAGTTTAAGATTCCAAAGCGCGGAGAAAAGGTTAAACTTATTGAAATGGCTGAAAGAAATGCTAAAATTTCTATGCAAAATAAAACTGACTCCATCGAAAATGAAGGGTTACTTGTGGAACTTATGAATTTGCTGGGGTTAGAAGAATTGCCAAAAAGAATTGAAAGCTTTGATATTTCTAATATTTCTGGAACTGACACAGTTGCGGGAATTGTTGTTTTTGAAAATGCTAAACCTAAAAAAGCGGATTATAGAAGAATAAAAATTAAAACGGTTGATGGTCAAAACGATGTTGCTTGTATGCGAGAAGTTTTGTTACGCAGATTAAAATATTGCAAGGAAGATTTTGATGGCAAGTCGCCTTATAGTGCTAACCCTAATCTTATATTAATGGATGGTGGCATTTCGCAAGTTAGGGTTGCAAAAAATGTCGTGCGTGAATATGGACTTGATATTCCAGTTTTCGGCATGGTAAAAGATGGAAAACATAGAACGAGAACTATTGTGGATGAAAATGGAAAAGAGTATGAGATTAAGTCAAATGAATTGTTTAATATGGTTACTTTTTTACAAGATGAAGTTCATAATACAGCAATTGAATATCATAGAAAATTAAGACAAAATAGAGTCAGAGCCTCTGAACTAGACGAAATTGAAGGCATTGGAGAAAAAAAGAAAAAAGCACTACTTCAAAAGTTTAAGTCAGTTAGAAAAATTAAAGAAGCTACTATCGAGGAACTTTGTGAAGTTGATGGAATTAATGAAGAGTTAGCAAAAAAGATATTGTACAAATTGGATGTGTAAAATTGTAGTTTTTTCAAAAAAACGTTGACACATTATGTAAAATATGTTATTATGTTAAAGGATTGAAAGTTAACTAATAAATTGAAAGGCGTGATAATTCATGAGTGGCAAAGCGAGCAAGGCTTCTATCATGTACGAGTGTTTTCCTAGTAACCAGGCGTTGATCAAGGCGTACAAAAAGGTTGAGATTGAGATGCGGAGATTGATTGGTAAATACGAAAATGTTTTGTCGGATGCTGAAAAGTGCAAAGCGTATGCTCTTTTGTGGGGGTGTTCTGTTGTCGAAAATTATCAGAGAAGTTTTTTCTACCAGGTGTTGATTCCTACCTATAATGTGTTCGACAATACTCATGGCAGGTATTTGACTATTCTCAATGCAATCAAGGCAAATAATCCTGAATGGGTGACTGCATTCGAGAATGATCATGAGTATAAGCTCTCAAGATGTAAAGTCAGTGTCTACTCCTTGGAGGAGGCACTGACAACATGAATGTTTAAAAAAATATCATTAGAAAGTTATTTTCTGATGATATTTTTTTTTGACTTGGTTACACTATTTTTGAGGTGATATGATGAGAAAACATATTGAAATTGAAAGTGTTTATGCAAGAGAAGTATTGGATTCCAGAGGAAATCCAACAGTTGAGGTGGAAGTTATGACAACCGAAAATGGTGTTGGAAGAGCAATTGTGTCTTCTGGGGCATCAACAGGAAGCAATGAATCAATTGAACTTCGAGATAAAGACAAAAAGAGATATAATGGCAAAGGAGTTTTAAATGCAGTAAATAATGTTAATAATATTATTTCTCGTGAAATTATTGGGCTTAATGTTTTAGAACAAGAAAAAATTGATGCTTATATGAACTATATGGACGGTACAAGCAATAAATCAAGTTTAGGTGCAAACGCAATTCTAGGTGTATCGATGGCAGTTGCAAAAGCTGCATCGAATAGCTTAAAAATACCGTTATACATGTATCTAGGTGGCATTTCAGGAACGTCAATTCCAACACCGATGATGAATATTTTAAATGGTGGAAAACATGCGGATAATAATATAAATATTCAAGAGTTTATGATAGTTCCAAAAGGTGTTGAACTTTTTTCGGATAAACTTAGAATGTGTGCAGAAGTTTATAGCAATTTAAAAAATATATTAAAAAAAGATGGCTTGGCTACTGGTGTTGGAGATGAAGGTGGATTTTCACCTAATTTAAAAAATGATATTGAGGCGATTGAATATATTATGAAAGCTATCGAAGAAAGTGGATATTTAGAAAATTTTGATTTAGCATTAGATGTTGCAAGTTCAGAGATGTATGAAAATGGAAAATATTCTTTTTGGAAAACGGGTGAAATTTATAGTGATGATGAACTTGTGGATTTTTATAAAGAATTAGTAAAAAAATATCCGATAATTTCAATAGAAGATGGATTGCATGAGGAAGATTGGAATGGTTGGAGAAAATTGACAAACGAACTTGGGGAAAAAGTTTTTCTAGTTGGCGACGATTTATTTACAACGAATGTGGAACGTTTAGAAAAAGGAATTACAGAAAAAATTGCCAATAGTATTCTAATTAAACCAAATCAGATTGGTACTGTTTTTGAAACTATTGAAACGATTAAGCTCGCTCAAGCTAATGGATATCTTCCGATAATGTCACATCGCTCGGGTGAAACAGAAGATACATTTATAGCTGATTTTGCGGTTGGTTTAAATTTGAAATATATCAAAACTGGTGCACCATGTAGAAGTGAAAGAGTGGCTAAATATAATGAACTACTTCGAATTGAAGAAGAAGTGAAGGTGGAAATTTGCAAATAAAATTTTTACAAAAATCAAAGGAAACTATTGCAAATCTCTGAAAAATATTGTGATTAACTTCTTGAAATGATATAATACAACGTAAATGAAAAAAATGTAGAAAAAAATATAAATTTTACCAAGGAGGAAATTTCAATGAAATTAGATTTGAGCAATTCGGGAATAAATGCGTTGGAAATGGCTAAATATAAAAAGAAAGTTATGATGGCACATGATAATTTACATGAAAAGAAGGGTGAAGGTTCTGACTTTTTGGGCTGGGTTAATTTGAATATTGATGTGGCGGAACTTGAAAAAATCAAAGTTGCGGCTAGCAAAATTAGAAAACAGTCTGATTTATTAATTGTTGTAGGAATTGGTGGTTCATATTTAGGTGCAAAAGCTGTTATTGATGCACTTTCTCACACTTTTAATGCCAAAAATGTTATTTTTGCCGGCAACAATGTGAGTGCAGATTATTTAAATGATTTATTAGATTTCATAAAAGATAAAGATATTTCTTTAAATGTAATTTCTAAATCTGGAACTACTTTAGAGCCTGCCGTTACATTTAAAATTTTAAGAGAATATATTGAAAAAAAATATGGTGAAGATGAAGCCAAAAATAGAATTTTTGTTACAACTGATAAGGAAAGAGGTATGCTAAAAAAATTAGCTGATGAAAAAGGGTATGAAACTTTTGTTGTGCCTGATGATATTGGCGGCAGATATTCAGTATTTACAGCTGTTGGTTTACTCCCAATTGCTTCAAGTGGAATAAATATTGATAGACTTTTAGATGGCGTTTATTCTGCACAAAAAAAATATAGCAATCTTGAAAGCAATGATTGCTATGATTATGCTGTTGCAAGAAATATTTTATATAAGAAGAAAAAGAAAATTGAACTTTTAGTTAATTATGAGCCTAAGCTACATTTTGTAAGTGAATGGTGGAAACAACTTTTTGGTGAGAGTGAAGGAAAAGACGGAAAAGGAATATTCCCAGCTAGTGTGGATAATTCGACTGATTTACATTCTATGGGACAATATATTCAAGAAGGTGAAAGAATTTTATTTGAAACAGTTTTAAATGTCAAAAAGCCATATAGAGATTTGGAACTTGCTTGTGATGAAAACTCGCCTGATGCTTTGGAATATTTAAACAGAAAAACGCTAAATGAAATAAATCACAAAGCAATGGAGGGGACTATAATTGCACATGTGAATGGAAAAGTACCTAATATTATGATTGAAATTGATAAACTTGACGAATTTAATTTGGGAGAGCTTTTATATTTCTTTGAAAAAGCTTGTGGAATTAGTGGATATTTGCTAGGAGTGAATCCTTTTAATCAACCAGGAGTTGAAGCATATAAGAAAGAAATGTTTAAACTTTTAGGTAAAAACTTTCGTTGATATTAAATGTTGCCTTAATAGCAGTTCTTTACAAGAACTGGGTAGATAAGCAAATTCATAAATAAAATTGTGTTAAAAATATTA
>CAZTCE010000048.1:0-7587 GCA_964612205.1 uncultured Eubacteriales bacterium
AGTTGTAACCGTTGTACTGCAACGATTACAACTTTTAACTGTCAAACTCAGGATTTTATCATATTAGTCTTAGATGTGCAACAAAAAAGTGAGAAGAAATTCTCCTCACTTTTCGTTGCGCTTTTATATACAATATTTACTGCATTATTGATAACTTTGTTTGTACTTTTTAAAGATTATACCTTTGAAAAAATACAATCGTCAGCACAGCAAAGAATATTGAACCTCCCAAGAGCCACAGGGAATTAAATCTTACTGATGAAAGTAAGCATGCCAACGTACATATCATGGAAAGGACCAAAAGAGCAAAATTTTCATTCATGATTTTGTGCCTCCTATAGAATTACTTATTCGTCTTCATCTTTATCAAAGAGTGCAGTAAGCTAATGCTTGACTTCTTTGAACTCACGAACATATTCATTGGCCCTAAAATAATCTGCTTCAGTAAGCTCAACATCTTTGCTAGGCGTAAAACTCACCTTTGGAATAGCATTTTCCTTACGCATGATAACGACTTCAAATCCCTGCTTTTTGAAGTAATCAATCGTTTTTTCAGGGACATAGCCATCATATGAAAAACAAGGATCACCATCCAACTCTGGATTAGAAAGCAACATTTGTGTGATAAACTCACGCTGGAGATCTGCAAAAATAATTGCATTCACCGTTACGCCAGGAGTAGTGTTATCCGCAATTACATCTGCTCCCCATGTCTTCAACTTTTCAATTATTTCAGGGTAGAGATAGCCAATATACTTAAGCTGCGGGTCACAACCAGGATTGTCTTTCATAGACGAAATCATCTTCTCAAGGAAATATTCCTGCTGTCTAATGTTCCGAACCTTGACTTCACGTAATAACATAATAAACACTCCTTCCAAATTGACATTTCTTATTTTGATTTCCAGTCATTTATAAGTACCGATTCAGCTAAACTTCGCTAAAAATTCACCTCCATAATTATAGAAATGTAAACCTAAGCTTCTTCAAACACACGAATTATACCATACTCTAAAAATTCTGTCAACAAATTATGTCGTTTGGAAAATTTGACGTATCTACTTTATTTTTCAAGGCGCTGTTTCAACGCTTCAAACAATACAATGCCACCACTTACGCTAGCATTAAGTGAAGTTATCTTACCCATCATTGGAATTTTAACTAAAAAGTCACAACTCTTCATTGTAAGTTTGTTCATTCCTCTTCCTTCACTTCCAACAACTATCGCAATTGGGCCAGTCAAATCTTGTTTGTAATAAATTGTATCCGCACTGCCGTCTGTGCCAACTATCCAAACACCTTTTTCTTTTAAATCTCTAATAGTTTCATTAATATTATTAACTCTAGCGATTGGCATATATTCAGTTGCACCAACAGAAACTTTTGAAACCACTTCTGTAACTGCAACAGCTCTTCTTTTTGGAATAATAACTCCATGACACCCAGCTACTTCAGCAGATCTTATCAAGGCACCTAAATTATGTGGATCTTCAATTTCATCAGCAATTAAAATAAACGGATCTTCTTCTCTTTCTTTAGCGATATTTAAAATGTAATCAACATCTTTATATTCAATCGGCGATACAAAAGCTATAACGCCTTGATGATGTTTAGTTTCAGAAAAAGTATCTAATTTATTTCTATCAACCTCAGTCACAATAACCCTATTTTGCTTTGCAAGCTTAATAATTTCATTAATTGAACCTTGTCTATCACCTCTAGCAATCAAAATTTTATTTATAGTTCTTTCAGATTTCAAAAGTTCAATTACTGCATTTCTTCCTTCAATTTTATATTCACTCATACTCATAAATTCCTTTCTGTTTTATATTTTCCATCACGTCAATTATATCCATCAATGCAACAATTGTCAATATTTATGTTAATCAAAATGCCACGGGGACGGACTTCATGGCACACCTAAATTAAAAAAAGGCTTAAAATGGCATGTTTCATGGAACAAGCTGTGAAACACTTGAAAACACCGACTTTTGAAAAAAATCGTGCCACGAAGTCCGTCCCCGTGGCATTTTTTTGTATAATTTTGATATTTTGGCTAACAATATTTTTAGATATAAATTTTGTATGTTGGGAGTTTTTTGTATGTCGGCTTTTTTTCATTTTGAACCTAAAAAGAATAAAATATTTCAAATAGAAAACTCTGTTGGGCCTATTCCTAAGAAGTATAATAAGAAAAATAAATTGGATTTTTCTCTTAGCAAAAATGTTGAGGTTTTTAAGGATTTGCTTCATTTTCCTGAATGTAGTGATTTGATTTTTAGGTTTTTTGATATCACAATAAATTCGGAAAAAATTAATGCTTTAATTATGTTTTATGATGGCTTGTCTAATTCTGAAATGATTAACACAAGTTTATTGCGTCAGTTGATGCGTGGAATTAATATTGAAAGTTCTAGCCCCAAAAGTATATTGAAATCTAAAAATGTATTAAATGTTAAGGATATTTTACTTGGTAATATGCTTACAGAAAATCAGGTTAGTTTCGCTGATTCTTATGAGGATGTTATTGATGGAATTTTGCATGGCAGTTGTGCATTGATTATAGATGGTTTGGATATATCGTTTGTGTGTGATACAAAAAATGTTCCTGGCAGGGCGGTTGGAAAAGCTGAAAATGAGATGACTCTAAAAGGTCCGAATGAGGCTTTTGTAGAGGGATTTCGAACTGACACTGCTTTAATTAGAAAATATGTTAAAGATGAAAATCTTATATTTGAAACAATTCAAATTGGAAGTAAAAGTAAAACGAATTGTGCTATTGCTTATATTTCGGATATAACAAATGATTCGCTGATTAATGAGGTTAAACGAAGATTAGAAAGAATTGATGTTAATTATTTGCTGGATTCGGGGCAAATTGAGCAATTGATTGAAGATAAAACTTTTATGGTTGAACCTTTGCTTTTAAGCACTGAAAGGCCAGATAAGGTTGCTTCAAATTTAACTGAGGGACGTGTTGCAATAATTGTTGAAGGTAGTCCTGACGTTTTAATTGTACCCACAATATACACTGATTTTTTGCGTTCTTCTGAGGATTCTTATGTACGTTATCCTTACACTTTGCTTTTAAGATTTTTTAGAATACCAGCTGTCATTTTTTCGGTATTGCTCCCTGGTCTTTATATTGCTATAACAACATTTCATCAAGAAATGATACCAACTGATTTGCTTTTTTCAATTTCAGGAGCAAGAGAAAAAGTACCTTTTTCAATGCTTATAGAACTTTTAATAATGGAAATTGCTTTTGAAATTATTAGAGAAGCATCAATAAGAACTCCTGCTCCAGTTGGTCCAACACTTGGTATCGTTGGGACTCTTATTTTGGGTCAAGCGATTGTATCTGCTAATATTGTAAGTCCAATATTGGTTATAATTGTTGCATTAACTGGCATCAGCACTTTTGCTGTTCCAAATTTTGCACTTAATTATTGTTATCGAATTTTAAGATTTATTTATATCTTTTTGCGGTGCATGGGCGGGCTTTTTAGGAATTGCTATTGGATTATTTATAAATCTTTGCATGTTATCAACTGCTAATTCTTTTGGCGTGCCTTATTTAACACCTTATGCACCTCTAAAAAAATCTGCAGTTGCTGATGATTTCTTTTCGCTTCCTATTTGGAAACAAGAAAATAGACCTTCGTTTTTAAAAGTGAAGGAAAAGAAAAAAGAGCCAAAAATATCTATGAAATGGAAAAAATAAGGAGAATGTTTATGAGTAAAAAAATCAAACTTACCACTTGGGAAGTCGTTGCAACAATTGGATGTATTTCATTAATTCCAACATTGCTTACGATTCCAACCTTTACATTTGAAACTGTTGGAACTGCCACATTTTTGCATAGTATCTATACAGGCATTATAACTTTTGTATTTCTTGCAATTATACTTATACTATACAAAAACTTCGCTAATATGGATATCGTAGACATAGCAGACTATGTTGGTGGCAAGCCTCTTCTAATATTTGCTGCTGTAATAACTATACTCTATCTTCTGCTCTCATTTGTTCTGACTTTTTCAGAATTTATACAAAATTTG
This sequence comes from uncultured Eubacteriales bacterium, assembly GCA_964612205.1. Lineage (GTDB taxonomy): Bacteria > Bacillota > Clostridia > TANB77 > UBA1234 > UBA1234. The sequence continues at coordinate 4,063 of CAZTCE010000048.1, forward strand.
CAAAACGTTTTATTTCAAAATGCACCTCAAGAATATCTTAGTATAATTTTTGGAGTTGTAGTTGCAATTAGTATATTTTTAGGAATACGTGGAATTTTCAGAACTGGTTCAATCGTAGCTCCTGTAATAATTATAGGATTTTTGTTAATGTTTCTTTCGTTGCAAAATGAAATTGATTTTACAAATTTTTTTCCTCTATTTGGAAATGGTGTATCAAATTTCTTTTTAGAAGGTTTTAGTCATGTTGGAAAATACGAAGGTGTATTTTTGATTTTATTGGTAACACCTTTTGTGCAAAATTATAAAAAAATTGGATATTCTTCTTTCATGCTCGCAACACTTTTTATAATTCCTTCGCTATTTTTGTTAGTGGGAATTATTCCATATCCATCAATCACAGAAAATTACTTTCCAATTTTTGAACTCACAAAATTAATAACACTCGGAAGATTTGTGCAAAGAGTTGAATCGGTTTTTATAATACTTTGGCTTATGGCAACATTTTTATATCTTTCACTCGCACTTAGTTTTACAATAGAAATATTTCAAAAAATATTTTGCATTAAATATTCGCATAGGTTAATTCCGACATTTACAACAATTGCTGTATGTATTAGCAGTATGCTTTCATCACACGATATACTTTTGAAAATCCGAAGTTTTGTATTTTCAAATATAACGCCGATCATAATTATCGTAAATCCTATAATTTTATTAATATTAGCTAATATCAAAAGGAGGTACAAATGCAAAAAACTAATCACGCAAAATTCATCATCTTAATGCTATTTATACCATTTATTTTAAATGGTTGTTATGATAGATTTGAAGTCGATGATCTTGCTTATGTTATTGCAATTGGTGCGGATGTTGGTGAAAATGATCAAATTGATATAACGTATCAAATTGCTGTACCACTTAAAATAACCGGTGAAAACTCTGAAACAGGAAAAGAAACTTACACAACTTATACTGTGACAGCTCCTTCATTATCAATTGGAAATAACAAGATAAATACACAAATTAGCAAAGAAGTAAATTTATCACATGTTAAAATAATTGTTTATTCTGAGGAATTAGCTCGACAAGATATTAGCGGCCATATGAATGTATTTTTAAGCCAATCGGATATACGACCAAAAGCAAATTTTTTAGTTTGTAAAGGGCGTGCTCAAGACCTTTTAGAAAAAGTTTCGCCTAAGCTAGAAGAAAGTCCCGCAAGATATTATGAATTATTGTTTAATTCTTCAAATTATACGGGTGACACTGCCAATTCTGAGTTAGTACATTTTTATACATCAGCACAATCAATTGATAGAAATGGATTTGGAACTTATATAAAATTGTCTGAAGAAAGTGGCGAAGAAAGTGAATTGACACAAGATGGATTGGCTGTTTTTAAAGGTAGTAAAATGGTGGGCATTCTCGATACCTCTCATGTTATTTCACATTTGATATTAACAAATAATCTTAAAAGAACTGGATTTGCGGTTCCAGATTTTAAAGAAAAAAATAATGTTATTAGTGTTCATTTGGTGCAGAGGGACACGCCTAGTATAAAGGTAAATACAGATGAAAATTATCCCAAAATAAAAATAGAAGTAAAGCTCGAGGCTCACCTATTCTCATCTGGTAGTGCAATTGATTTTCATGATAGCGACAATGTTAAAAAATTAGAATCTGAATTAAATAACGCATTAAAGAAAAATATTGAGGAATATTTAGAAATCACCACTCACAAGTTTGAATCAGATATAGCAGGCTTTGGGCGATATGCTAGAATTAATTTTTTGACTTGGAAAGAATTCGAATCTTACAAATGGCTCGAAAAATATAAAGAAGCGACTTATGATGTTAGCGTCGAAACTAAAGTAAACATTTCACAAATAATCTCTCACAAAATTCCAAACACCGAAATGTAAGAAAAATAAAGGAGTAAGTTTATGCATTGGAACATATTAATTTTTGTATTAGGAATAATTTCATGCGTTTATGCATTCCCGTATGCTAATTGGGAAAAGAAGCAAGAAAATAAAGCTGGCAGCGTTGCAGTCGGATTAATTGCAATACTTGGAATAATGCTTTCACTACTACAAATATTTTTATAATAACTACAAAAAAGCTTGCCTAAAATAGCAAGCTTTTTTTACTTAATTATACATTTCGTTATAGCTTTCTAGTAAATATAAAGCATACTAATTTTTGCGAAACTAATTTATGCAATTTCAAAATCAATTCGGCGTAACATTTTATTAGCACTAACAACTTTTATTTTTATACTATCTCCAAGTTTAAAAGCTTTTCCACTACGTTTCCCAACAAGTTTTACATTAGCTTCGTCAAAAATATAATAATCATCTTTCATATTTTCAACACGTACTAAACCTTCAACAGTGTTTGCAAGTTCAACAAAAACTCCAAATGAAGTAACACCAGATATGTTGCCATCAAAAATATCCCCAATGTGTTTGCTCATAAATTCGCATTTTTTAATCTCATATAAATCTCTTTCAGCTTCTTCCTCCTCTTGTTCGCTATCACTTGACATTTCAGCATATTTAATAGATTGTTTTTTGTATTTTGAAATCTTTTTATTATTCAATTCGTTTGCCAAATAATCAGATATTACACGATGTATAAATAAATCTGGATATCTTCTTATTGGCGAAGTAAAATGACAATAATACTTTGAAGCTAGTCCAAAATGTCCAATATTTTCATTAGAATATTTAGCAAGTTGCATCGTTCGTAACGCCATAAGTGAAACTAGCTTTTCATTTTCTTTTTCCTTTGACATATCAAGCACATTTTTCATTTCCAATGCTAACTCATTTTTTCTACTTTCTTTTATTTCACCTTTACTAGCAAAAGTATTTAAATTAATTTCAGGATATCCTAAACTTTTCAAAGTTGTATTGAATTTTTCAATTCTATCAAGCTCTGGCTTTTCATGAATTCTATATATAAAAGGAATTCCTTTAGTACAAAAAGTTTCCGCAACAACTTCATTTGCAAGCACCATAAACTCTTCGATTATTTTATTTGCGATTGTCATCTCACGCAATTTTATATCTATAACAGCATCATTCTCATCTAACAAAATTTTAGCTTCTGGCATATCAAAATTGATTGCACCCATTTTAGATTTTTTTGCGATTAAAATTTCAGCAAGTTCTTTCATAAGTTTTAAAGTCTTTACAAAAGGTTTGTATTCATCATAAATCACATTATTTTCAAGAATATCAAACACTTTGTTATATGTCATTTGCAATTTTGAGTTAATAACACTCTTGAAAATTTTACTGTTGACCACTTCACCTCTTGAATTTAATTCAATTTCAACGGACAATGCATATCTATCGACACCCGGATTTAAACTGCAAATTCCGTTAGATAGTTCCTTTGGTAACATTGGAATTACCGTATCAATCAAATATACACTAGTGCCTCTTTTGCTAGCTTCTTTGTTAAGCATAGTACCTTCACGAACATAATGGCTAACATCCGCAATATGCACACCTAAGA
>CAZTCE010000049.1:0-7500 GCA_964612205.1 uncultured Eubacteriales bacterium
CATTTAAATTATAATATGTGTTATTTAGAGCTTTAGCAATTTTTTCAGAATTCATGATTAAATTTCTTCTAGTTTTAAGCTCTTCTTCTTCTCCAATTTTTAAATTTGCTTCTTCGATTTCATTTATTTGATATTGTAGCAAATCAATTTTTCGTGTTCTATCTTTATCATCACCAAAATTTAGTTCAAGCTCTTTTTTGATTAATTTATATTCAGATAATTCTGATTGATAGTTTTTAAGTAAATTTTGAATTTCATCGCCAATAAAAGAATCCAGTAATTCCAAATGCGTAGCAGGATTAAGCAAAGATTGATTATCATGCTGACCATGAATATCTATTAAAGTTTCACATCGTTTTTTTAATTCAGCAAGCGTAACCATTTTTCCATCTACTTTACAGATGTTCCTACCATTTGAATATATTTCTCGACTTACTATAACACTATCTTCATTTTCAAAAAAGCATGCCTCGATAAACGCCATATCTGCACCAGATTTTAGCATTTCTTTTGATATTCTATTTCCCGTAACTGCTGAAATTGAGCCTATTATCAAGCTTTTTCCAGCACCTGTTTCTCCAGTCATGATGTTAAAACCGTCTTCAAAATTTATTGTGATATCATCTATTATTCCAATATTTTTTATATGCAATTGTCCAAGCAAATTAATCACCTCTGATTCATTATACAACATAGTTTTTTAAAAAGCAAACACTTTTTCGTACAATTTTTACTTGAATTTTTTATTTCTTATGGTATAATATTATGAAGTCTGAAAAAATGAAGGTGATTAAATGAAAGAACAAGAAAACATTTTTGAAAACAAAGAAAAACTAGCTGAAAATAAAGTCATAATTTTATATGTAATGCAAAAAGTAAATTGTGCCCTTAGTAACTCACAAATCCTCAAATTACTTTATGATTTTGATGGTTTCAATTATTATTATTTCCAACACATTCTTTCTGATTTAGTTGAACAAAAATATATTATGAATTATAAACAAGAAGAAGAATGGCTTTATCAAATAACTCCTGAAGGTGTTAATATTCTTGAATTAACAAACAATATTATTCCCGGAATTGTAAAATATAGACTTGATAATACTATAAAAAGTCTAATAAAAGATATAAAAAATGAAGTAACTGTTTCCGCCGAATACATCCCTGAGGGCAACAACTTCTACACAACAAAATGTCGAATCATCGAAGCACATCGTACATTATTCGAGCTTAACATTTTTTGTTCTTCTCACGAAGAAGCAAAAAATATATCTGAAAATTGGAAAAATAATGCTGGTGAACTTTACCCACAGATAATGTCTTTAGTAGCAAACCAAAAGTAATATAAATAATAATTCTCCTCATAAAAATAGCGTATAGTCTAAAAAGTTTCACACCTTTTAGATATACGCTATTTTTCAATCTACATGCTATCTACCAAAAGCACGTGCTTTTTCTACGTCTGTCTGAATAGTTTCAGCTTTAATCATTCTATCAATTTCAATTTCTAGATTTGGATACAAAACTAATGCACGTCGTTGTTGTTCTTTATACAATTCAATCCCTTTTTCTAAGCTATTGCTATACGCTTCCATTTTTGCATACTCTTCTTCATATTGTCTTCGCAATTTTTCAAATTGCGCTTCATCTTCCAGCAGAAGTTGATAATAAACTTTGCTATTTCTAATTCTCTCAGCCTTTAATGTTTTGGTAAATTCGTCCTGTTGTTCAGCAAGCTCTAGTTTAAGCTTTCTTACCTTTTCGGATTCCATGCATTTCAGCAAAAACACAGCAACAAACGCAACTCCAAAGAGAATCGTAAACAAAATCCACATAACCAAATTCCCTCCTATGACTGTTACTAAAAGTTGCACCATACCCAAAAAACTTAGCAATTCCGAAATCAACCAAACTACGTATTAGAATGTCTAATTGATATTCCCCCTTTATGCAATGTAAACTAATTAGCCTCATCCAAAAAATAACCTCAACGTTTGCTATTATACCAAAACTATAACTATTTTTCAAGTATTATGTTAATTGTTTTTGCAATATATTCTAAATCGTGTTATATTCCTCAGAAGCAAAAAGCTTATCAATTTTTTGTTTCAAAGGCAAATTTTCTTCCAAAGTTAATGTAGAATCTTTTAATAATATATCTTTTGCCACAACTTGCACTTCCTTTAAAATCGGCAAATCCGTGAATAAATTGGCAACTTTAAAATCAGGAATACCATGCTGTTTTGTTCCAAAAAATTCGCCTGGCCCACGAAGCTCTAAATCTTTCTCAGATATAACAAAACCATCGTTGCTTTTTTGCATAATTTCCATTCTCTGTTTTACAACGTCAGAATTACTGTCATATTTCAAAATGCAATATGATTTAAACTTGCCTCTACCGACTCTTCCTCTAAGCTGATGAAGTTGTGCTAAACCAAAACGTTCAGCATTTTCTATCACCATCATTGTAGCATTTGGAACATCAACGCCAACCTCGATAACAGTCGTTGAAATCAAAACATCAATCTCAGCATTTTTATAACGTGTCATTATTTCATCTTTATCTTTTGGTCGCATTTTTCCGTGTAAAATTTCAACACGAAAATCTTTAAAAACTTCTTTATAATATTCAAAACGTTCTGTGACAGATTTTAAGCCATCCATATTTTCCGATTCTTCAACCAGCGGACAAACTATATATGCTTGTCTGCCTTCTTTCATTTCTTTGATAACAAAATTATTTACACGTTCTTCCAAATTTTTTCTGACAGCATATGTTTCAATTTTTTGCCTTCCAGGTGGCAATTCATCAATAATAGAAATATCCAAATCGCCATATAAAATAATCGCAAGTGTTCTCGGAATTGGTGTGGCAGTCATTACTAACACATCAGGACGATTGCCTTTTGAAGAAAGCAAACTTCTTTGCCTAACACCAAAACGATGTTGTTCATCGGTGATAACTAATCCTAAATTTTTAAATTCAACATTTTCTTCTATCAAAGCGTGCGTTCCAACAGCTATATCAATTTCACCATTTTTTAATTCTTCAATTAAAGCAAGCTTTTTCTTTTTGGTGATTTCACTTGTAAACAATTCACAACGAATTCCAAAAGGTTCAAGCATCTTAGAAAGATACAAATAATGTTGTTTGGCTAAAATAGAAGTCGGTGCCATCATCGAAGCTTGATATCCATTCTTTACCGCTTTATAAAGTGCAAGCATTGCAACTGCAGTTTTTCCAGAACCAACATCACCTTGAACAAGTCTATTCATTGACTCTTCGCTTCTCATATCAGCATCAATTTCGTTCCAAACACGAAGCTGTGCATTTGTTAAAGTATATGGGAGTGTGTCTAATAAAGCTTTTATATTCTCGTCTTTATCAAAAGAAATGCCTTTGCTTTCAATTTTAACAGATTTTTTCATTAGCAAAAGTGCAACTTGAAGTGTGAGCAATTCCTCAAAAGCAATACGCCTTCTAGCATTTTCAAAATCATTAAACGTTTTTGGAAAATGTATATTTCGCATTGCAAAATTTATATCACATAAATTATATGTATGCAAAATCCAATCTGGTAAGCTTTCTAAAAAATTTCCATCAGCTTCTGTCATTGCATTTTCAATAATGTTTCGAATCACATTCTGAGTTATTCCATGCGTAAGAGGATATAAAGGAACAATTCTTCCTGTGTTTTTTTCTTTACCAACTTCTTCAAAAATTGGAGATTGAATTTCAACTCTTCCTAAAGCACTTTTTACTTTTCCATAAAAAACATATTCTTTGCCAACTACAAAAGCATTTTTTATATATGCTTGATTAAACCAAGTTAAAATAACGCTTCCCGTTTCATCTCTCACAATTAATTTATATATTGTCATACCTTTTCTAATTCTTGTTTCAGAAACTTTAGAAGTTACTAATGCTTTAAAAGTAACGTTTTCATCATTAACAAACTCAGCAATTGATTTATATTTTCCACGATCTTCATAAGTTCTTGGAAAATATGTTAAAACATCTTCTAGAGTTCTTAATCCAAGTTTGCATAACAATTCTGCTCTAGCTGGTCCAACACCTTTAATGAACCTAATTTCTTTATCTAAATCAATCATTAATTTATAACCTCATCTAATCTAATTTTCCCAAAAAACCATTTGGTTCTAGCTCCTTATTCGGTGCAATCAACATCAAATTATCTCCCTCTTCAATCTCATAATCCGCAACTGGAATTATAATTCTGTTATCAGGCTTTTCGATACACAAAATATTAATATTATATTTAGGTCTAACATTCAATTGATTTAACCTCGAACCAATCCATTCTCTAGGAGTTTCTATTTCAACAATGCTATATTCTTTTCCAACTTCCATTTGCTCAATAAGATTTTTATGCATCAATGTTTTAGCAACTCTAATTCCTATATCACGTTCTGGCTGAACAACTTTATCAACACCAATCATAGTCAAAAGTTTAGTGTGAACATCATCTCTCGACTTAGCAATAATATAAGGAACTTTTAATTCTTTAAGCGTAAGAGCAATCATAATGCTTGCTTCTAAATCATCGCCAACACCAATTATTGCCGTATCAAAATTAGAAACACCAAGCTCTTTTAACGCATCAACATCTCCTGCATCGACACGAGCAGAATGTGTAACAAATTCTGAAACTTTATCAACCAACTCAGCCGATTCATCAATTGCCATAACATCACAATCATATTCCGACAAAGTCCTTGCAACACTCATTCCAAACTTACCAAGTCCAATTATTAATATTTGTTCTCTTTCCTTTTTCATTTGTAAACTCCTTTAATTTCAATTTTTATTCTATCTAAAATCACTCGGTTTGAAAGCACCATAACTTACAGAATTCTCTAAATCATCAAACACAATTGTATATTGTTCTAAATGATATTTATGATTTTTAATTGCTTCTTCTATTTCGTTTCTAGGCACATCAGTATATTGTTCAAAATAATTAGTTATAACCGAAAAATAATCAACACCTTCTACAAAAACACTTTCAATATTATTAAATTTCTCGCCAGTGCTAATTACATAAACCGTTCCATCATGTTTTTCAGATAACTTGCATTTTTCTTTTTCCTCATCATTCAAGTAAATATTTATATGAAAATCCATCGTGTAATTTTCAGATGTATATGAGGAAATCATTTTATCTTCAAACCAATTAGAAAAATCATCTAACGACGTTTCATAAATTCGTTCTTGTTTTGTTATTATAAATTTGTCATCTGAACGTTGGCTACTATCAAAACTTGTTGTTGCATAAAATGCTGGATCATATTCAGTCACCGTGTAAATCATATCAACAAGATAATACATATCAAGATTTTCTTTTGCCTTCTTTTTAAATTCCTCTTTCTTGTCGCTTATTTCTTTTTTTACGCTTTCAATTGCGTTTTTATATAATTCAAATTTATCATACACTTGATTGTCAAAAATATTTACTCTTGCATCAATTCTAAAATTAGATGACACATCTTCAATAACGTAATAAGAATCATCTGAATACAATGTAACGTCAGAGCATACATATAAATCTTTTAAACCTATATTATCCGCTTCAAAAATACTTTCATCCGAAACGAATTTATCATAAGCAACCACTTTATCCAAATTATCTTTGAATGCAATAAATACAATTCCATCATTTACATCTTCGCTATATCTAATGCTTACACCATTTGGAGTTATATAGAAATCTTTATTTGAATTTTTATATTTCAAAAATTCATTCATAAAATCCAATTCGTCTAAATCATCTACAAGATAATTTAACTTTCCGTTCTCCCAATATTCAGAATTAAAAAATATATCTTTTTCTGAAAATTTTTCATGAAGTTTCGTTTTATAAATATAATTTTGAGCCAATAAATCAATATCAGTTCCCGGCACAAATAAATCTTCAATTTCTATATGGTTTCCAGTTGTTAAATCATAATTTAAGAACTTATGAATATTTATTTCATTTCTGTAATTTGAGTTTTGCTTACTGCCATAAAAAGCAATCGACAAAATATTAGAATAATTTGCATTAACAAAAGAAGTTAAATACATGCTCGAACTTTCGCCAGAGGCAGCTAAAACACTTTCCCTAAAATCACTTTCTACACTTTCTAATTCAGTATTAATTTTATTTTCAATCTCTTTATTCTTTAATCCACTAATTCTAATCGTTTGATATTCTAATCCGTTATAATTAACTCCTTCCGCAATAATATTCAAATCGTTTTGACTATACCTTTGATTTTTATTAGTGCCAACAACAAATTGAATTGAAGGAACATTCAAACCGTTTTCGCCAAAGCCATAGTTAGCAGACGAACTATGAATCTTCAAAAATATAAGCGAAAGAGTGACTAAAATTGCTAAAACAACAAATATAAACAACATCAAAAATAATTTTTTTATATTAACTTTTTCCATAGCTACCTCCAACTAAATAAAGTTATGCTATATTACTAGTTTGCAGGCACATAACCTGCATCTTCAATAATTTTTCCACCTCTTTCAGATGTTAAAGCCTCAACCCATTTTCTTGTCATACTATTTTCTGGTGTATCTTTTCTAAAAACAAGCCAGCCAGAAGTCATAATTGGATATTCACCTGCTTTTATAGTATCTTTATTAGCAGGTACTCCATCAATAGAAATGATTTTGATTGTATCCCTTTTATACATAGTATTTACGTAATAGTAATATGAATATCCAAGCGCATATCTTGAATTATCATATTGAGCAATCGCATCAACTAAATCTCCCATACCAACTGTTAACTCAGTGCTTGGTGCTTGCATCATAGGAGTATCTTTCATAACAAGTTGTAACATTCCCGATTGACTGCCAGAATTTACAGGTCTTTGATAAGGAATAATTTCAGCATCCTCACCACCAACTTCTTTCCAATTTGTAATTTTCCCTGAATAAATATCTCTGATTTGTTCCAATGTCAAATTGTTTACAGGATTATCTACATTTACGATAAATACAAAAGCAGAATTAGTTGCTCTAATAATTTCTAATTCAACACCTTTTTGTTTAGCATACTCCAATTCCTCATCAGAAGGATATGACATAAAACAAATATCTTTTTCTCCATCTACAACACTAACAAATGCAGGATGTGTATTTGTATATTCAACATTCATTGTTTCTGCTTCGGGTCCAACAAAATCTTTTCTTATGCTTTCAGCAAGTGGTTGAATTGCAGTTGAAGCATCAATTTTAGGGTAATTATCTTTTGTAAAAATAGGCTCATTTGAAATTTCTTCTCCACTTTTTATATCTGTTTGCTCTTCGCCGCTTAAAATTTCATCACCACTTTGCAACGGCAAATTTGCTTGGCTTGTGAAATGGATATATGCCCACACACAACCTAAAACGACTAAAATAACTACAATTACAGAAATCAAAATTGCAACAGACTTTTTCATATGAATTCCTCCTAACCTAATTATCTAAACGTATTATAT
>CAZTCE010000050.1:0-7382 GCA_964612205.1 uncultured Eubacteriales bacterium
TTATATATCTATTTAGTTTTTTATAATCTTGTAACTCTTCATATTCTACAAACTCAAAATTTATATATACAATATGCTCGTTATTTACGCCTTTTTCTTTTAATTCATTCATTATCTGTTTTAATATTACGGACTTTCCACATCTTCTTATTCCTACTAAAATTTTTACAAGATCACTATCATAAAATCCTCTAATTCTTGACAAATACATTTCTCTTTTTAACATTTTCATCACCTAAATTAAGTATACACTTTCATTTCAAAATTGTCAAGTTATTTCGCGAACAAGAAATAACTTTTTGCTTTCGTTTTTTATTTCTCGTTTGCGAAATATTTTTAGTGCCGTAATTGGTACTATATAAATGCCTGTTTCTGGGTCTTTTAATACAGCCGAACATTTTCCAACTATAATGCACATAAACGCAGGCTTTTTTATCATATTAGCAGAAAATTTTAATAAACTTTTCTTGGCCTCTTCAACTTGATTATATCCTAACTTTATTTCCACAGCTGCATATTCGCCGTCTGAAAATTCTAAAATCGAATCTACTTCCAAACCAGTAACATTATCTCTAAAATGATACAAATGCCCATCTAAATAGTCCATATATATTCTTAGATCTCTTTCTACTAAAGCTTCAAACATAAAACCAAATGTATTTAAATCCTTTAAAAGTTTTTCAGCTGTTAATCCTAAACAAGCACATGACAATGATGGATCTGTAAGGTGTCTTTTAGGAGATTTTCCAACTCTATTAGGTGAACGATAATTTTCTCCATATGCTTCTTGATTTTCAATCAAATGCAATCTATCCAATACATCTAAATAGTCAATTACCGTATCTCTACTAGATAAAAGTTTCGCACCATTTTCATATTCTTCTATATCCTTTATTATTGTTTTATTTCCTACAATTGATGCCTCATTTCTTGCTAATGATTTTAATAGCATTCTCATTTTATTTTTATCTCTTCTTTTTTCTGCCCCGTCGTTCATATCTATATTCAAAATTGAATTTAGTATTATCCAAAAATATGGAATTTCAAACAGCAATAATTGTCAAAATAATTGGCGGTAACATTTTTAAAACTCATATTCTCTACTTTTGCAATCTTTCTAATGTTGATTTTTCATCAACCCTTTATCCCTCATAAAGCTGCTCTTTCAGGAATCCATCTCTAGCATTTATCACAAGATCACAGCAAGAGTAAAACAAACATTCCTCAGCCGGCGAAATATCAAGTTTCTTCACAATATGAATCCCACCATTCCTATTAAGCAAATATATTAACCCTTTTCTGCTTATTGTTTCATATATTTTATCTTGAACATACTGCTCATACTTGTTTTCTTCCTCATTCAAAATAACCAAGTCTACCAAAATATTCTTCTTAAAAAAATACTCAATTGCCATAATTAAATCTTTAATAACATAGATATCATTCACCCTATTAATTCTTGCCAAAATTATTGGCAAATCGCCAGAAATTCCAAACTTCCACAAATCATGTTGTTTCAAAACATTTTGTTTAATCAAGTCTAAATACTTGCCACGACTGCTGTTATTCTCTATCACAGACAAAAGTTTATTATACATCATAATTTCTTTTCCCTTGTAACCCAAAAATCTATTCTCAACCAAACTCTTAGAATACGCAAGTTCAAAAATCCTTTTGCCCGCATCAAGATTACTATATTTTTTACACATCGAAACTATTTCATCATACTCTCTTGAAACACCATAAAAATATAACAATTTCTTCGATGTGCCACTCGCAATTTTACAATTCTTTTTAATTGCAATTATCGTATTCGTACATAAATCATTTTGATTAGAAAAAGCTATGTCACTATTTAAAATATTAGGATTACTCAAGTCGTTCAACCTGCCAACAACCTTAGCCTTATCAAGTTCAACCTCATAATCGTTCTCATCAGAAACTAAAAAATTCAAATAAAAAATCTTATCATCGTGCGAACGTTTTTCTAAAACAACAGCATTTTCAAACCTACTACTTCGCATAAATAAATTATTATAAGCAGGATGAATAATGTCATTGTTGCGGTTTGTAAGCACAGGTTCAACATAACTTATAACATCCAAATTCAATTCGCCATCCGAAATATTTTTAATTTCAACCTCACGAATTTCAATATTATCTTCCGGAGAAACTGCAATTTTCGTTGTAATTTCCATGCTGTCGTTACTTCTAAAAAATCTACTTTGCGATGGCGAAAACACAACCTCATAGTCACTAACATTTTCATAAATTGGTGAAAATGTGTTACTAATCACACTTCCATCATCCAAATTTTTAACATACAAACAGCACCCCTGTTTAGAGCCATCCTTATGCCTTGTGAGAAGAATCTTGTCAAACATACTATATCCCTCGCCAAAATCGTTTATTAACAAAGTGTAATTATTATTAGACTCGATATTAACATTTCCGCAAGGAATGTTGATAATGTTTTCGAAATGCTCGTCATAAGATTTATATTTCAAAACTTTAACTTTTTCTTTTTTATTATTTGTAAAAACGACTTCAGTCGGAACACGTTCTTGTAAAAGCAACTCCGCACTCTTCAATTCCGGATTTTCAGAAAAACGTTTTTGCAAGACATTATCATTCATATAATTATTAATCGAAAGAAGTATTAAAGCTTCGTGATGAGCCATATACGTTTTTACAACTTCATGCCCCACTTTGTTAACCCTTTGCGGAGTAAAATCAATTGCATCATAAAAACCATATTTATCATACGCACCAAATTTTTTTAATTCAAAAATATTTTTTAAAACCTCACTCGGATTTTTCTGCAACGCCAAAATGCTACTATATGGCGAAACAACAACTTCCTCTTTTAATCCACGCTTTAAACCAAGCCACGGAATTCCAAAAGCTTTATATTGATAATTAGAATTCAAATCTTGCAAATTAAATGCCGACTCTGAAATTCCCCAAGGTATATTTAATTTCTTCGCATATTTTTTCTGACTATAAATGCAAAACTCATAAGTTTCGTCTAACAAGGTATACTTGTAAGGCTTCATAACAACTAATGGCATAAAATATTCAAACATCGTTCCAGACCAAGAAACAAGCCCCTTAAACCTATCCACCATAGTTAGTGTCCTACTCATATTAAACCAATGCTTGCTAGGCACATCGTTTTTCGCAATCGCAACATAGCTTGCAAGCCTTGCCTCCGAAGCAAACAAATCATAATAAGAATCAACCAACTTATTCTCACGAACATCATAGCCAATAGAAAATAAATTTTTATCAAAATCATAAAGTTTGCCAAAATCAGTATTCTTAATTAGTCGACTAACTATGTTAGCATACTCTTCTTCATTATTATCATTCAAAAATTCAAAAACAACATATAAATATCCAACAAAATTACCACTATCAACAGTCGAAACAAAGCGTGGATTCAACGGTGCGCAAGTTTTAATATTATACCAATTATATAAATGTCCATTCCACTTTTCCAACTTCAAAATTGTATCAATAGAATTTTTTAATCTTTCAATGCAATCATTAAACTCAATAAATTTTAAATCATAAGCCGAAATTATTGCCATCAAACCAAGCCCAATGTTAGTTGAAGAAGTTGTTTCAACAATTTCATTTTTCCTATCAATTTGAAAATTATCCGGTGGCAAAAAATTATTTTCTAGAGTCATATAATCCGAAAAATAATTCCAAGTCCTAAAAGCAATATCGCTTAAATCATTTATTTCGCTCGCAGTTAATTTTTCATTTTGAGTCTTTCTAGTATCACTCACTATAAAACTTATAAACGGTGCAAATCCCCATATTACAAGCATTGCACAAGCTAGCTCTAATTTTATTTTACCAAAAACAATGCTTGCTAAAACCAATAAAATTCCAAAAAGGAAACTAATACACATTTCTTTTAAATAATCACTTTGTCGCTTGCCAAGCATTTTTTCAGCATCATCCGCAGTCACCCATTCAAGCAAATGAGATTTAGAAATAAACATTCTGTACAAAGTTGTAACAATCGCTTCAAGCATTAAAATAGCCTTATAAGGAAGTAACACGAGATTTATTGTTGAACGAATCAAGCTTCCCCAAATACCGCTTATAATCGGCAAATAATTTTTAGCCTTTACTCCATCCCTCTGATGAAGAATCTTTTCAAACAAGTCCAAAATAAACGGAAAGAACACAACAAAAAGTGCCGTTCCAAAATAACCACAAAACATTAAAACAATAATTGCGATATCCAAAACACTTCTTCTTAAATTATCAAAAATTTTATACTTAGACATAGTATTAAGCGGACCTTTAAAAATCCATTTCAAAATTTGCCAGTCGCCCCTTGTCCATCTGTGAAGTCTAAGCATATACGAATTTACCGCAGATGGAAAACCGTCAATAACTTCAATATCTGTTGCTAATCCGCACCTCAAATAACTACCTTCAAGCAAATCATGACTAAGCACCGTGTTTTCAGGTATCTCATCTTTTAACAAACTATTAAAAATTTCAACATTAAAAATTCCCTTGCCTGTAAAAATGGCTTCATCAAATAAGTCTTCATAAACATTAGATTCTGCTGTTGAATACGCATCAATTCCACCACTCCCCGCAAAGACTTTTGAAAAAATAGAAGCAGTCGAACTTGACATTGAAATTCCAACTTTAGGCTGAATTAAAGCATGTCCCTTTACAACAGTTTTGCCCTTAACCACAGGCAAATTCATCGGATGCTCCATTGTACCAATTAATTTTTTAGCACAATCAATCGGAATTTCCGTGTCAGCATCAAGAGTAATTATATACTTAATTTTCGGCAAATTCTGAAGCGTATTTGCAATAAAAGTTCCTTCATTACCATTAACCAAAAAATCGGCAAGCTCAGTTATCATGCCACGTTTACGTTCATACCCCAACCACTTTCTTTGCGATTTATTAAAAACCCTTTTTCTATATAAAAAGAAAAACTTATCTTCACCATATTTTTCATTAAGCCTTTTAGTTTCAGAAATTCCAGTTTCAATAACATCATTATCAAAATCCATTTTTTCTGTTTCTTCTTCCGAAGCATCACCAAGCAAAGCAAAATACAAATTCGGAATTCTATTCGCCAAAGAAAAAACTTCCAAATTAGAAATAATCTCTTCCACTTTTTCTTCGCTTTTTATCAAAGTCGGCACAATAACCAACGTGTTCACATCGTTTGGAATCTCATCAAGCTTAGGCAAAATCTTAGGTCTTTTGAGCTTTCCAACAAACTTGTTTACAAGCAAAACAAACACTTCCGAAAACGGAATAATCGCCAAATAAAATTGTTTCTTAATGATTAGTAGACTAACTATTATCGTTGGCACATAAATAAAAAACAAATACCAAAACAACTTAAAATTCAAGCTAAACTTTTTCTTGTTCATTAGCCCCAGCTCATTCATAAAAATAGCCCTTTTGTCACCAATTAAAAATTCCCCGATATGTTCATCCTCACTTTTAGAAATTTCAATCAATTTATCCGCAATATAATTTTCAGAAAGCTTACTCTTTTTGCTTATTTTTTGAATTTCATTTCTATACAAATTTTTTGTATCAAAATCAGATTTAGCATACCAAACATCTTGCAACAAAATTTCTTCAACACCATTAATTCTTTCAAAAATTCCAGTCCAATTATAACGCAAAATATTTTTTATACTCGTAATACTATTGCTCATTGAAACACGTCTGAGAGCCATATCAAAATGCTCCGTCTTAATGACCTCGTCAAGAGTCGTACCAGCCTTTTTGACCTCCTCGCTCAATATATTCACATACTTTTTTGTTCTTTTTCCTTCCTTCTTTAAAAGAAACGTCAAGAACTCAATATAAGTTGTAATCTCCCCGTTAAGATTAACCGACTTATACTTAGCAAAACTTTGATCAGCAAGCGGTTTATTTTTCACCAATCTTTCAACCAAACTCGCCACCTTAAACTTTTGATATTGCGAAGCTACAATCCTATCACAAATTTGCCTAATATAGTGAATCAAACAAATTTTCAACATTATCGGAAACAGCCAAATCTCATCCATAGAAATTTTTCGTTTAGATTGATAAGCTAAAATAAACCTCTCAATGCACTCCTTGCTAACATTTCCATCAGTAAACTCAACTAATTCCTTTGCAAGCAAAAAAATCCTAGCATGCCCATCAACAGCAGGAAGTTTCATAAACTTATTAAATTTCAAATCAAGCTCAATCCCATTAATTTGCTCTTCAATTATATAAAAATTATCCAAAATCCACTCGCCACTAGGTGGAATTGGAATATCCAAAGATATACTTTCAGAAAGCACATCATAACACTTTCGAATTTTCAAAAAATCATCCTTCAAAAAAATAACAGGATAATTCTTTCTATTAACCTTACCTTGAACAACATGTTCAAGAGCCAATCTCTTCGCAAAACTCTCCATTGCAAAACCCCTTTTTAAGCATTGTGAAACGCAAATCCAAACGACAAAATTTCACATTTATACAAAAGTAGTTTGCAACAAAAATATGGAAAATATACCTTAATTAATCATTAACTTTTAATTTGCCATCTCAAAAAATCTTTCAACACCCAAAACAATTCCGCTAGCAAGTTTCGCTTGATACTCCTCACTTTGCAAAAGCCTTGCCTCTTCTTCATTTGAAATAAAACCACACTCAACGATAACAACCGGAATACTCGTTTTATCAATAATTTTAATACCCTCAATTTTCAATGCACTTCGTGAATTTTCCCTGTTTATACAATCACCAATTCCAGCTTGAATAAGCTCTGCAAGCCTCTTACCTTCAGAAGAATTTTCACTATAAAAAGTCTGCCACCCCCAATACTTAGGAGAAGAATATTTATTAAGATGAATAGAAATTCCAATACACGCATTACTCTCATTAATAATCTCAACCCTGTTTGCCAAATCAGACCTCTTCGTTTTCGCAATCGAATTTTGTGCATCACCATCCGCAATATTATTCTCATCATTGCGAGTCATAATGACTTCAAACCCCGCATCAACAAGCAAAGCCTCCAGCTTTTTTGCAATCTGCAAATTCAAATCCGACTCCACAATTCCATTATCAGTCGCACCGCCATC
Source organism: uncultured Eubacteriales bacterium (assembly GCA_964612205.1). Classification (GTDB taxonomy): domain Bacteria; phylum Bacillota; class Clostridia; order TANB77; family UBA1234; genus UBA1234. The sequence goes on from CAZTCE010000050.1 coordinate 7,134, forward strand.
AGGCAACCCATGCCCCGCATCAACAACAATCACATTATTATAACTCCTTGCAACTACCGGCACCACCCTATTTGCAACCACACCACCAAGCCAAATCGCCATCCAAATTAAAACCACCACCAAACACAACCACAAATACTTCGCTTTAATCACATACACAAAAACCACCTCAACACCATATATATGAAGCAACTTTTCAAAAAATGCCACGGGGACGGACTTCACGGCACACCACAAAAAAACTCACAC